>NZ_JBEUDO010000044.1:0-24020 GCF_050584665.1 Nitrosomonas sp. ANs5 | reverse complement strand
GCTAGGTATGATGGTTAACCGTCAATAGGGACGGTTTTTTGTTTTTGAGATGATATGAACGCCTTCCGACATTTCCCTGAGAGTAATGGCAACTATACTCACAGAAAGCGTGATTACTTTATAGCCGGGTTCACTTTTTTCTGTGTGGGAGTGAGCCTGGTGATCGATGCCCATGCAAGCCTGGCAGTCCAGAATGCACTGGGTGTCATCGCCTGGATTTTTCTGATTGCATTGCTGATGGGGGAAAACAGAGAGATACGGGTGCAAGTGATGATTGCTGTCGCATTCGCCACGGCAGGCGAACATTTTGCCTCGATTTATATGGGAGGCTATACCTACCGGCTGGAGAATGTACCTCTTTATGTGCCGCCAGGCCATGGGATGGTTTATTTGACGGCTGTGGCATTGGCCCGCTCGGGTTTCTTTCTCGAACATGCCAAGAAAATCGCGGCCTTCGTAGTGATCGTGTGTGGTCTCTGGTCGGCTTGGGGTGTCAGTGGCATTCCCGAGCAGGGTGATCAGGTGGGTGCGTTGCTGTATGTGGTGTTTCTGATCTATCTATTCAAGGGCAGATCGCCAATGGTATATCTGGCTGCATTCTTTATCACTACCTGGCTGGAGCTGATCGGAACCGCAGCAGGAACCTGGCGATGGGCGACCATTGAACCGGTATTTGATTTGTCCCAGGGTAATCCTCCCAGCGGCGTCGCTGCCTGGTATTGCCTGGTCGATGCGGTGGCAATCGGCGGCGCGCCTATTTTGCTCAAAGGAACCAGTAAAATCAGTAATGGATTCAAATGGCTCAGATCCAATAAACCAAGTCTGAAAGCGATACTGAGTCGTAAATGAATCGATTAGGATTGAAGCCAATCGGCAGCTTGGATGATAAACGACCCCATTTTGGCTTGTCGGGACATTTAACTTTGGAGCATAATTATCTCATTCTGATTGGCAAGTGAATGCAAAGTGGGGTAAGCTATTTCGATCGGATTTGCCATCACGCGCATTTTCGATAACAGGATGCGTAGCTTCCAGGATCGTGAAGCAGGCTGCGCAGGTATAATGCGTGGCAAAGATCTATATTGGACCCAATGTTGAACGTTTGAGGCGAATCATCATTCTAACCAGCATAAATGATTCAAGCGTATGCTAAATAAATTTTTTTTGCAGCCGATCATCGTGCCGCTGAATAATATTCCTGCCGACCAAAGCCAGGCTGGTCCCACCGCAGACGGTTTCCGATCCTGGTAGAAAAACAGGGAATCAAGTTGGTAAATCTCCCGCATGCTCATCAGACTACAGGCAAACTAAATTTCCGGGATGGCCGGAAATTCAATACGCGTTCCACTAAATACCGGGTGGCCATGTCTGCGTATACCACCTCCATGCATCATCATTCCCGTTTTATCCTGAAAACCGCTCAAGGTATTCCATGTTGTATGTGCTTGCCTGGATAAACCCGTGCAGAGAAATATCGAGGCATCATGCCCGGGCGATCGGAGTCCGGGCATGGCTGGAAATGCTTCGCCATGGATGCGCCTGTCCTACACAGGCAGCACTCCCGTATCCATGCACCTGCTGTCACTTGAGTCGTAAACTGCCCACTAATTTTTCTAACCAGACTGGGATGATGAGGCAGAAAATTTGAACCTACTTTCAACCCTTATTTTTAAATAATCTATGAGTAGTTATGTAGCATTTGATCAATTAGGCTTGTCCAGCGAAATACTACGGGCTGCTGCCGACGAGGGGTATGTAAACCCGACACCCATTCAGGGGCAGGTCATACCGTCCATTCTGGCTGGCCGTGACGTCATGGCCAGCGCGCAAACAGGTACAGGCAAGACCGCAGGTTTTACCTTGCCGCTATTGCATCGGCTCCAGCCCCACGCCAATTCCAGCACTTCCCCCGCGAAACATCCTGTGCGCGCTCTGATTATGGCGCCCACCCGGGAATTGGCTATGCAGATAGATGAAAGCGTTCAGAAATACGGCAAATACCTTGCATTGAAAAGTGCGGTGATTTTCGGTGGCATCAGTATGGACCCGCAAAAAGAAGCATTGCGGGGGGGGATTGAGATATTGGTTGCCACACCAGGCCGTCTCCTGGATCTTGTGGAACAGAAGATGATCAATTTTTCCAAGACGGAAATCCTGGTCCTGGATGAAGCCGACCGCATGTTGGATATGGGTTTCCTGCCGGATATCAGGCGTGTCATGGCGCTGTTGCCCAAACAACGTCAGAGCCTGATGTTCTCGGCAACCTTTTCTAACGAGATTAAGAAACTGGCTGATAACTTATTGGATCGGCCCGTGCGCATCGAGGTCGCGAGACAGAATGCGGTCAATGAATCAATCTCGCATGTGGTGCACCTGGTAAAACCAGAAAACAAATTTGAATTATTGGTACATTTGATCAAGCAGCAGGATTTGAAACAAGCGCTCATTTTTGCTAAAACCAAGCATGGCGCTTCCCGTCTGGCACAAATGCTTTCCCGGCAAGGCGTAGCAGCTTCCGCCATTCATGGAGACAAGAACCAGCAACAGCGCACGCAAGCGCTGAATGAATTCAAACAAGGCGAAGCGCAGGTACTGGTTGCGACAGATGTCGCGGCACGGGGGCTGGATATCGATAAATTATCGCATGTGATCAATTATGAATTGCCGGGTACGCCCGAGGATTATGTGCACAGGATAGGGCGTACTGGCCGGGCTGGCAGCAAGGGAAAAGCGATTTCCCTGGTGGGAGAATATGAAACCGATCTGCTGGCGAACATTGAAAAATTGCTGAAAACCAAGCTTGAAATAGCGCCAGTGGATGGATTCGAACTCAAAGCATCTGTTCAAGCGCAACCTGCCAGCCCGAAAGGCAAGCGGATGAGTAATGGCGCGCGGCCAGCCGACGTCGATAACGGCAGAGCGAAACAACGGCCGACCTACGCGCCCAAGCGCCCCGATGCACGCAGAAGGTCATCCTCCATGCCGGATGATCCCATTTTTACCCAGCCTTATGTTCCCAATACCAGTCCAGCTCAGCCAGCAGCGCCCAGACCAAGCGAAACAAGGGGCTTCTTTCTTGCCTATAAACAGGACAAAAAACCGATCCCTGCATTATTTACCCCTCCGGTAAAAAACAAGACTGGGCAGGAAACATAAGCGAGCTTCTGAGATACCCTATTCCTCAAGCAGGCGCTCGCCCTGTCGTAGAAAAAACTCACGTATGGCGTGCAATGACCGTTGGCGGATTGTACGCATTGCCTGGGCCCACCCCATTTCTCAATAGGGCCTGCTGTCCGGCCGCACCTGGGTACGCTTATAAAGAGGGTGGCATCATACCCCGATGAAATATCCATGCCACACCATAGGCAATGGGCGCAATGATTCCAAAAAGCGCAACCGCATAGAGCAATGCCAGTTTACCCATTCCCTTAAGCTTGCTGAAATCGGTAATGACACCAATGCTGACAAAAGTTAGCATGAACATCATATTGCGCATGGGGCCCTCCACGGCAGCCGCAGTCTGATTCAGGGCCTCGGCGGTTTCTGTGCCGGTGGAGGCGAGCATGACGTATGAAAACCAGACCAGCAAGTATCCCAAAACGAACTTGGGAAAGCGGTGCCAGATTTCCATTGGTCCGATTCTGGATTGACCGGCCTTGCGCTCCACTTTGTATACCCACACCAATGCCAGCACGAAAGCCCAAACGCCAATAAACATATCAATCCAGATTTTGGTGGTCAGCGACGCCATTAAAATCCAGCCTTCCTTCCAGATCACACCCAGGTTGGCCTCGGCATTCGCTCTCATCAATTCGTCCAGCATTGCGCCGGCCGCTGCATCGGCGCCATCCGTTTTGACTGTCAACCCCAAAGCGGATCCGTTGACGATGGGCTGGTTGGGCGCAATTGCTGTATACAATCCCGGCAGGATGATGAGCTCGAACATGGCGAAAATGACAACCAGAATCGAAACCACGACCGGCAGCGCGGGCCGTGCCCGGATGGCGCCGGCTGTGGCAATCGCAGCCGATACGCCGCAGATGGAAATACCGGAAGAAAGCACGGCGGCAGCATCGCGCGATAACCGGAACACCTTGCGGCCGAGCACGTAGACGATTGGCCAGAACAGCATGTATGCCACAAAAGTGGCGGCGACACCGGTCATGACCAGTTCGGTAATGAAACCGGTCGCTTCGATGGACATGATGCCGATCTTGATGCCCAGAAACACGATGGCGGTTTTGATGAACCACTCGGGCTTGGCCGCCTCCATCAGGAAATCAGCTGTGCCCTTGAAAAAATTTCCAATGATCAGGCCCACCGAGAGGGCCAATAAATAAGAGAAGCCGCCCCCGAGTGACAATCCCCAGGACAGGCCGTATTTCTCGAATTCATTGAACGGGACCTTGAAATGCGCTTCCTGGCCAATCACCCAGATGATCCAGGTCAGCACAAACAGTATGCTCCAGCCGGCAAAGAATCGTTTCAGATCCAGCTTCATTGCAGCCGCCGCAAGACATGTCAGCGATGTGAAAACCAGATAAGTGGTGAGCCAGGACAGGAAGGGATGCCAATTTTTGTAACCGCTCGGTTTCAATACGGCATCGAGGGAAAACGCTCCCCAAACCCATGTCCCGGGTTTGGCCATCCAGCCGGTCAGATCCAGCCCCCAGAGCGAACCGATGCTCGCCAGAAACATCGTTGCGCCCAGCCATACAGCCCACCAGTCCTCCGTCCTGGTCATCCCGGAATACCATTTTCTGTTCATCTCGCTCATTTCAAACCTATAATGCTTATTATGTTTTCAAGGTGGGTGATTTCAGATTCAGCCGGATATGGCGGTTGAAATAATGATAGGCATATTGCCGTATCCAGGTTGGAATGCAGTTGTAATCAAACGCCATAAAAACCATGACATGGCTATTTTCAGGAAATAATTGCCGGTCCAATAGACACCGGATCAAATTCTGATCCAATTCGGCCAACGATTGCCCGCACGCTTCAAAATCTGGATGGTATGCAATCCACTTGTCGCCATCATGGGCGAGCCTGACTTCCAGATCAAATTCCATGCTGTTATGCCGCGGGCAGCAAAAACCAGTCCACCAAAATGCCCAGCACAATCAATGCGGCGATGCCTATGCCTATGCTCCACAGACACAAGCTGGTTTCCCAACTTTCCCAGGGTTCTGGTTCACCTAGCACCGATTGGTTGGCCAGTGGCTGTTCGCTATTCTGAATGGTTGGCTTGTCGGGCGTTTGCGAAGGATTACTTGTTGTCATCATGTGCTCCAGTGAGAAAATCTATGTGTTTGCATAGGGTCAAGCCAGCTAATGTTAAACCTGCATCCATATGATAGAAATATTCTAACTTGTGTTGAAGTTTCATTCGCATCGTTTGGTGAGTAGCGCGGGGCAGGGAATAAAACGTGCTTTGCGACGCTGCCTAAACCTTATCATAGATAGTTGTTTGATTAGAAATGATAATTATTCCTAAACAGTTTCATTTCTGTTATAAAAGTGTCACATAGCAGGGCTAGGATAGAGCCATTCCCAATTTTTATGTTGTCCAACTTTGAGCAACAAACCGACTAGACTAGATGTGTATGCCAGTTTGCTGCATGAATTAAAGGTATTGCGGCAAGAATTGCTACAAGCAGAGCAGAGTTCCACCTCACTGCTGGAGCAAATCGCTTGTCACAGGCCCAGTGCAGTTAATCTGATTCACTATCTCGCATTGCGTCGTCATGACATGCGGCCATTGCAATTCAAGCTCGCCGCTATCGGTTTGTCTTCTTTGGGGCGGGCGGAGTCACATGTGCTGAGCACTCTCGACGCAGTGAATATGCTGTTGTGTGATGCATTGGGGGTGGCTGTATCAGAGGCCCTGCCGGAATTTGAGACAGTGCCTATGAACGGAGCTGCCATATTGGTAGAGAATACCAGCCAACTGCTTGGTCAGCCGCCGGTTAATAGATGGGTACGGATCATGGCCACATTGTCAACGGAAGTTGCCGGCAATTATCAGTTGATTAAGGAGATGCTGCTCAAAGGGATGGATTGCGTGCGAATCAATTGTGCGCATGACAGTCCCGATATCTGGTCGCGTATGGTGCATTCAATCCGTTTGGCCTCGCAGGAAACGGGGCGGGAATGTCGTATTCTCATGGATCTCGCCGGGCCCAAATTGCGGACTGGGCCCATCGAACCTGGTCCAGAAATAATCAAGTGGCAACCGCATCGGAATGCCCTCGGCCAGATAGTTGCTCTTGCCCGAATTTGGCTATATTCAGGGAATACCGATGCGCCATCTCCTCCTTGCCCTTGCCTGGCGGATGCCTGTTTGCCCTTGGAAGCTGATTGGTTGCAGTTGCTGGCCATTGACGACACTGCCCTTGAATTTAAGGATGCCAGAGGAAAGATGCGTCGTCTCGTGCTCAAGAGACGGGTGGGCGGGGGTATCTGGGCAGAATGCAGCAAAACGGCTTATGTCCAGCCAGGGATATTGCTTTATCCCATTTCCTTGTCTACAAAAGAGCCATTGGTCGGGGTTCCTCCTGGCGTTGTCGGCAGGCTGCCGCGAAAGTCTGAAATTATACGCCTTAAGCGCGGTGATCAATTAGCGTTGAAGCGTCAACCTTCTTCAGGGCATGCAGCTCGGTATGAGGTGACAGGGAGTCTGTTGCAACCGGCAACAATCGCTTGTTCATTGCCAGAGGTTTTTGAGTGCGCGCAGGTTGGTGAGCGCATTGCATTCGATGATGGCCGAATGGGTGGGATTATAAAGAGTGTTAGCCCGGATCAAATTATGATTGAAATCGTCCAGGCACAAGACAGTGGCGAAAAGCTGGCAGCAGATCAGGGGATCAACCTGCCAGACACCCGATTCAACACAACGGGTCTGACCAGTGATGATATCGAATCCTTGAATTTCGTCGTGCATCATGCGGATATCGTTGGTCTTTCCTTTGTGCGCGGACCTTCAGATGTTGAGCTATTGCAGCACCATCTCGAGAGACTGGGCGCTGCAAGCGTAGGGATTATTGTTAAGATCGAGACGCGTCAGGCGTTTGAGCGCTTGCCTGAAATTTTGTTCGCGCTGTTGCGCTGGCCGGTTGTCGGTTTGATGATAGCGCGCGGAGACTTGGCCATCGAATGCGGTTACGAGCGTCTGGCAGAACTACAGGAAGAAATTCTTTGGCTGGCCGAGGCTGCGCATATTCCAGTAATCTGGGCAACCCAGGTGCTTGAGAACATGACCAAGACGGGTAAACCCACGCGTGCAGAGATTACGGATGCAGCGATGGGAGAAAGAGCGGAGTGTGTGATGCTGAATAAAGGCGAACATATTGTCAAGGCAATCGAAATCCTGGACAACATTCTCCAGCATATGCAGGACCATCAACATAAAAAAAGCGCTCTGTTGCGTCGCTTGCGCTGGTAGCGTAACTCCATTGATAAATCACCTCTAAAAACGGTTTCCAGTATCAGTGAGGTACGCGCAATGTGCGACTATAGGCATTTAACGGCAGCAACCAGTGTGCGCGGGGTGCGTTGATGCTCCGTAAAACTGATGAGGGATTGTCCTGAGCCTCAAAATATATGCCGGGTGGTGTGACTGATGACTTGCCAATTTTATTGGCGCCCTGGAGACGAATCGAACGTCCGACCTACCCCTTAGGAGGGGGTTGCTCTATCCCCTGAGCTACCAGGGCGGAGGGGGCATTGTACGCTAAAACTTGCTGATTGATAAAATCGGGTATGCCGCACCGGTGTTATCGCGGCAAATACGATGTATTTATTATGGACATCAAAACTGGTCTGTATGGCGCATTACCAGAATTGCCACCATGATTTTTTTCCCAGTGGATTGGAGTCGGAGAGATAAGCGCTCTCCGGGAAATTTTTTCTCATGACTTTTTCCACACCATCGCGCAGATCGGTCAAGCCCATCGCTTCATAGGCGCTGGCCATGATGTACAGCGCTTCTTCTGTGGCCAGGGTTTGGGGGTATTCTTCGAGCACAAACTGGGCACGTCTGACTGCTGCGACATAGGCCTTGCGTTTCATGTAGTATCGTGCAACGTAGATTTCGCCCCTGGCCAGAACATTGACCAGAAATGCCATGCGCTGCAGGGCGTCGGATGCGTATTTGCTTTCCGGGTAGCGTGTCACCAACAGCTTGAAGTTTTCAAACGATTCACGCGAGGCTTTTGCATCCCGCTCGCTCATGTCCTGCTTAATGATTGCGGAGGTGATGTAGCTCATTATACCCTGATCGTCGTTAAAATTTGCCAACCCTTTGATATAATAAGCGTAGTCGATGTTCTGATGGTGCGGATAAAGCTGGATGAACCGGTCGGCTGCAGCGATGGCGGAAGCCTGGTCCTGGTCCTTGTAATAGGCATAGGCTATTTCAAGCTGGGCCTGTTGGGCATAGCGTCCATAGGGATAACGTGCTTCCAGCGCCTCAAACAACTTGATTGCCGTGGCATAATTTCCATTGCTAAGCTCATTTTTAGCTTCAGCATAATATTTATTTGCGGACCATTGGCTGTTGTCGGTCGATTTTTCCGATAACATGTTGCATGCTGTCAACAGTACCATCAACCACCCTACTAAGAGTTGTCGCTTCATAATGAATCACATCAATAACGGGCAAGATATCCAAAATTATAACGTAAAGCCTGATTTATCCGTAGCAATTGATCAGACTGAGAATGTAATAGAGCTGGAAGTGCCCCAAGAAGTTGCAGGGTTGCGTCTGGATCAGGCATTGGCGCGTTTGTTGCCGCAATGGTCGCGCAGCCGTCTGCAAAGTTGGATCGCGCAGAATCTGGTCAGTGTGGATGGCTCGGGGGCAACCTCCAGGCAGAAAATATGGGGGGGGGAGAAAATCAGCGTGACCCCTGGCCGGATAGAGACTGATAGCGCCCATCAGGCGGAAGCGATTCCACTTAATATCGTTGATGAAGACGAGCATCTGATCGTTATCAATAAACCGGCCGGTATGGTGGTGCATCCGGGAAATGGCAATTGGCAGGGGACGTTGTTGAATGCGCTGCTGAATCATGCCCCGCAGCTCGATCAGTTGCCGCGTGCCGGGATAGTGCATCGTCTGGATAAGGAGACAACTGGTTTGCTGGTGGTAGCCAAAACGGTTGAGGCGCAATTCAATCTGGCCCAGCAGTTGCAGGCGCGGACCGTCCGGCGGGATTACTTGGCGCTTGCGCTGGGCGATATCAGAAAAGATGGCTTGGTCGATGCGCCGATTGGCCGGCATCCCGTGCTGCGCACACGGATGGCCGTGACTGAGACCGGCAAGCCGGCCCGTACGCATTATCGGGTGCTGGAAAAACTGACCGCCTGTACATTGCTGCGCTGCAGTCTGGAAACTGGGCGCACACATCAAATTCGTGTCCATTTGCGCGCAATCGGTCATCCTCTGGTGGGCGATCCGGTTTATGGCAGCAAGGCAGTGGATGCTTCCGCCCTTGCCGTGGCGCGCGTCATGTTGCAGTTTCCCAGGCAGGCACTACATGCGCAAAGGCTGACCTTGACGCATCCCGGCAGCGGGCAGTCTGTCAGTTGGGAATCGCCCTTGCCGAGTGATATGGCGGAATTGTTGCTGGCCATCAGGGGCGCTTCCGCAGCTGGCTTGACCTCCGTCTGAGCCGTGCGGGAAGGATGGCCGCCTGTTCAGCCATCGGATAACGTATGGTGGGAACCTCTAAAAATTTAGCGTTTTAAACAAGACGAGGCAAGAACAAAAAATGTTGACGCAGCATATGATGGATATGTAAGGGACATTTTTTGTGAACAACGACGTATTGTGACGAAATATGGATTTTTAGAGGCACCCTGGAGAATAATGGAATACCCAGGCGGGGTTCCTGGCGGGTGATTGCAGCGTTAACACAGCGAGGCATTTTTGTATCATGACCACACCATGTGTTCAACTTCAACTGCCAGTTCACCCGATCAGGGAACCCCGTCTATCAAGCGCCTGGGTAGATTGCCTAGCCTTCCATTTTGGCCGCGAGTGCCGAGGCGTTCACTTGATTTTTGAGTGCCTGTACCTCAGTTTGGGCCTCAATTGCCAGTTTTTCGGCTCTGTGCTCTTCTTCAGGCCCGGCAAGATGGGTGAATTCATGGCTGTCTTCGTAAGCCTGTTTGGTTGTGCCAGTCAGTCTGATCACTGCACCAGCGATCATGCCGCCAGTCAGTGCGAGCGCGAGCGTGATGCCTATGCCTGTCAGCTGCGAGACCGCGATGCCTGGAACAATCAGAATTGCGCTCAATCCGCCCAGCAGGCCCGGCAATCCATGCAGGTTGTGCACGCCGCAGGTATCGACAGTTTTGGCTCTGGATTCCAGCATGGGTGTGACAAATACATAGCCCAGGACAGAAAGGGCGCCCGCCAGTAGGCCAATGATGAACGCGCCAGTTGGCCCCACCACATTGCAGGTCGAACCAATCGCCACGCCGCCGGCCAGTGCTGCATTGGCCATGTCCACCATGGAAGTTTTGCCTTTGTGGAGCAGCGTGCTTAGGAAAAAGGTGGCAAGCGTGGCGCCGCATAGAGCGAGTAGGGTGTTGGTCACGGTCTGGGGCATTTCCTCGAAGGGAACGATCGCGGTTGCAAAGCTCGGCCAGAACAGCCACAGGACCATCGATCCAAGCATCGACAGGCGGTCCGAGGTGGCATCCGATTCAATTGGCTGCGCGCGCTGCGCGGCTGTAGTCAGGACGATGGATACACCCAGGCCGAAATAAGCGCCGAAGGCATGGATGATGATCGAGCCGGCGGAATCCTGAAATCCTTCGGTCAGTCCAGAGGCATTGTCCAGTACCAGCCATTCATTCAGTAGATAGATGGGTACGATGAGCAGTGCCAGCAATGAATATTGAAAAACCCGCAGTCGCCCGAGTATGGCTCCCATGGCAATCAAGCCTGCTGCGACGGAAAATTCTGCATAAAGCACAGCATCAATGGAATGCGGCGACAGTTCGTGGCCAAAAATTCCGTTCGCGCGCAAGAGAATGTACAGCGGCAGCCCGGTTGCGACCACCAGATAGGTGCCGGTTGTCGCGCCGAAGCCGTATCTTCGTACAAAGACCATCAAAAAACCGAACCCCACCAGCAACATGGCCAGAATGTGGATTGAATAGTTATATTGCGCGACCAGCCGCGCTTCGTTGACGCCGGTGGCCGGAACGCTTGCGCTTGCCCAGCCGCTGAAACTTAACAGAAATAATACAATGGAACACAATGCAGCTAACCATAGGTTTCTTCTCATTTATTTGCTCCCCATATCCATAGATTTAAGTTATTCGGGTCATTCCCGAGCACATGCCTGTCGGATAATGGCCGGTATGCTACGGTCGTAGATAACCAACCGGTCTTGATCAGTTTTTACCTAATGAGGATATGTGTTCGCAATCAGTGAGCGAAGACCTGATTCTAGTTTATTTTTATTCTGTAAAGATTGCCTGGGTCCGACTAAGCGTTGGAACCTGTGAAACAAAAGTAGCTGGACCTGCGAGCAGTTTCTGGCGATATTCAAATACCACTTTTTGTTTTACTCAGCGGGTACTTGAAAGATTCGTCCCTGCTTGCAGGTCTTGCGTCGTGTTCGTTCCACAGCCCACGAAAGTTTGAACCTTAAAAGCCATGAACACAACAGGGTTAAGAAAGTTTTTTCGGGTTTTTATTCGGTTCAGGGCACGTGCACCCGGGGTCATCCAAAAATCCATGGCACGATCCAGTAAGTCATGCTGGTAATGACGAGTATGCCGATCAGATTCAGCTTCAAGCCTGCCCTGGCCATCTGGGGAATGGTCACGTTTCCGGTGGAATAGACCACGGCATTGGGTGCGGTCGCGACCGGCAGCATGAAGGCGCAGCTGGCGGCAAGCGCGGCAGGCGCGAATAACAGCATGGGTGTGAGATCGCCGGCAAGCGATAATGCGGCCAATATAGGCAGCAGGGTTGCAGTGGTTGCAGTATTGCTGGTGAGCTCTGTCATGAAAATGACCAAAGCGACCAGGCCGGCAATCATGAGCACGGGTTGAAGGGTGGCGGCTATTGCCAGGTACTCCCCCAGCCATAAGGCCAGTCCTGTTTTCTCGATGCCTCGGGCAAGGCTGAGTCCGGCCCCAAACAGCAACAGCACGCCCCATGGAATGTTGCGTGTGCGCTCCCAATCCAGTAGGGCGGCTCGTTTCCCCGCTGCGCCGCCTGCGGGGATGATGAACATCAATACGGCTCCGCCTACCGCGATCAGCGTGTCATCGAGCCAGGAGAGAGGGGGGAAGTATTGCTGAACCGGTACGCGCACGATCCAGGCTGTTGCTACCAGCAGAAACACAAGCGCCAATCTTTTCTCTGGAACCGATAATTTTCCAAGTTTCTTCAGGTCGCCCACAATGGAGCCCTGGGATAGACGCACCTGGCTGATATCGAAGGGTATGGCCCATTTAAGCAACACCCACCATGCCAGACACAGCATGACCCCTGCAACGGGCAGCCCTAGTAGCATCCAGTCGAGAAAGCTGATCTCAAACCCGTAGGTTTGCTGCATGAAAGCAACCAGCAGTAAGTTGGGCGGGGTGCCAATGATTGTGGCGAGGCCGCCGATACTGGCGGAATAGGCAATGCCGAGCATGAGGCACAAAATGAATCGTTGGTGTTCATTGGTCTTGGCCAGGCCGGTTGTCAGGGACAGTGCGATGGGGGTCATCATGAGTGCGCTGGCGGTATTGCTGATCCACATGGAAAGCAGTGCGGTGATGCTCATGAACCCGGCCAGGACGATGGCAGGATTGTTGCCGGTGCGGGCAAGCAAATGAAGCGCCAGCCTTCGATGCAGATTCCATTTTTCCAGCCCCATGGCAATCATAAAGCCGCCCAGCAATAAAAAAATGGTGGGGGCGGCGTAAGATGCTGTGCTTTCGGCCGTCGACATGACCCCGAGCGCCGGAAAAAGCAGAATGGGCAGGAGCGATGTGACCGGGATCGGCAGGGCCTCGGTTGCCCACCAGACCGCTAGCAGCATGGCGATGCCGGCTGTGTGCCAGGCTGACACACTCATGCCTTCAGGAGCGGGGAGCAGGATGGTCATGGCAAGCAGGGCAGGGCCCATTAACCATCCGATTACTCTTAATCGGTTGGTAGGTAGTGTGTTTGATGCTGTTTTCATGAATATAACCGGCTTCTTGTGTGCGGATAATCTGGTGCAGTCACCATGACCGGGCAGGGCGCCGTGCGTGCCGGAGGAAATGGAAATGGCATGGTTTGCGGCCTGGATGCGTGAGCTTGGCATCTTGCTGACGGTGGATGATAAACTCGAATCATTGCGCGTGAATAGGACAGTCAATCGCCGTTTTTGGCTGTAAGATATGGCTTGCAGAAGAATCTTGTGCTGAACAAAATCTTGTGAACGGATATAATTATTGTTTAAATGTCTATATGCGCATTCTAGCCTGCTTGATAAAATCTACGCAAAGTAGCTGTTATTCTGCCGTTATTTACGACTGGTAGTGCCTTTCCTTACCAAGCCTTGTATTTCGAGAATCCGTAGTTCCCTGAGCAAATGATACCTGTCTGGAGAAAAAAACTGTGGTAGCCGATGCCTTAAAAATGATTCAAGATCATGAAGTCAAATTTGTTGATCTGCGCTTTACCGATACTGTTGGCAAGGAACACCATGTCACGGTTCCTGCCCATACTTTCACAGCTGACAAATTCGAGGATGGCCACCCCTTTGATGGATCCTCGATTGCAGGCTGGAAAAGCATACATGCCTCGGACATGTTGCTGATGCCCGATCCGGAAACCGCGGTGCTGGATCCGTTCATGGAAGAGACCACGCTGTTGTTGACTTGCGATGTCGTGGATCCTTCCGATGGGCAAGGGTATAACCGGGATCCCCGCTCTCTGGCAAAACGGGGTGAAACATATCTTAAATCGACAGGAATCGGCGATACGGCCTACTTTGGTCCGGAACTTGAATTTTTTATCTTTGATTCGGTTCGCTGGCATACCGATATGTCAGGCTGCTTCGTCAAGATCGAATCGGAAGAAGCGGCCTGGAGCTCCAAGAAACGCTATGAAGGCGGTAACGCCGGTCATCGGCCTGCAGTCAAAGGCGGTTATTTCCCGGTGCCGCCGGTCGATTCTCTGCATGATATTCGCTCGGCCATGTGCATGATTCTGGAGGAACTGGGTATTCCGGTCGAAGTTCATCATCATGAGGTGGCCAATGCCGGGCAATGCGAGATTGGCACCCGTTTCAATAGTCTCGTGAAGCGTGCCGACTGGAATCAGGTAATGAAGTATGTCATTCATAATGTCGCGTTGTCTTACGGCAAGACGGCCACCTTCATGCCCAAACCAATTGTCGGCGATAATGGGTCAGGCATGCATGTGCATCAATCGATCTGGAAGGGCGGCAAGAATCTTTTCGCCGGGAATGGCTATGCGGGGATGTCAGAAATGGCATTGCACTATATCGGTGGGATCATTAAGCATGCGAAGGCACTGAATGCCTTTGCCAATCCGGGAACCAACTCATATAAAAGACTGGTGTCCGGTTTCGAAGCGCCGATCAATATCGCCTATTCTGCAAGCAACCGTTCGGCCGCAGTGCGCATTCCCTATGCGAGCAGCCCTAACCATCGCCGGATCGAAATCCGTTTTCCAGATCCGACAGCCAATCCTTATCTTACGTTTACCGCCTTGCTGATGGCTGGATTGGACGGGGTACAGAACAAGATTCATCCAGGCGAGCCGATGGATAAGAATCTCTATGATTTGCCACCGGAAGAAGCTTCCATGGTGCCAAGCACCTGCGCTTCGCTGGAAGAAGCGTTGGGGAGCCTGGACCAGGATCGTGAATTCCTGACGCGCGGCGGGGTGTTTTCCAACGATATGATCGATGGCTTTATTGCGCTGAAGGCGGAAGAGGTGGCTTTGTTGCGCACGACTACACATCCGGTCGAGTTTGCGCTTTATTACAGTTTGTAAAAGAGCGGTACTGCCGCTGCTTTAAGGGTCTTCAAGCTGTGTGGCGGTCTTGCCATGGGGCTTGAAGATCACGCACTTGAGCCTGCCCGGCTGAGATACCAAGACGATGTCCTGAAGCTGCTGTCATGTCAGAGGGAGGAGCCGTTTCATGAAGCCGGTACAATCGATTATGACGCTAATGGGATTCGTAATAGCCAGCATGCCTGCGGCGGGTTGTGCATCGGGTATCCATAAGTTGGTGGATGAGCGGGGGCATGTGACCTATACCAATATACCTGCCCAGGGCGCGGCAGAATCTCGACGAGATGGGGTGAGGCCAGCTACCGACTCGCAGCCAGCCACCCAATCGGCGGCTGCCGTCGTCCCCCTGCCTGGTAATTATTCTGGTGGCCATTCACCGACGCAGCAGCCGCGGGATGCGAATCACTACCAGATGCTCAAACTGGAACTGGCAGCTGAGACCCGCTTGCTGGAAAATGTGTTGCAGACGCTTGGCAAGATTCGCCACAATCCGCAGCCGCAAGGGGGTGTGCAATCAGGCAACGACGAGTTGCTTTCGCTCCGTACCCGGGCAGTTTTGCATAGACGCAATATCCGGGCACTGATCACCGAGCTAAAAGCATTGAAGAATGAGTGAGTCATTTTCATGGCTAGGAGGCTGTCCGAGAATAGCGATCGCAGCGAGGGCGAGGCTGGTTGAGTTGGATTTTTCGATCATTTGAGGCGAATAGTCGTTCTATTTAACGAAAAGGATCGTAAAATCCGGCCAATCAGGCTCGTCCGCAGTAGATCAGTCTATTCTCGGACAGCCTCCTAGGGTGACTGGCGATTGATACTGAAACACGCACGCCATGCATCGTGCAATTTTTTTTGCTCTGCTGAGCGGGGTGTCGCAGCATGGGTTGATTTATTCAAATAGAACTGCGTTTGATCCTTGACAAAAACGCCCGAATGTAACATCATGCACAGCTTTCTGGCATTAACAAAGAAAACGCAGAGACAGATTGACTGGCCAGATAAATTGAAGTTAAGTCAACGTTTTTTTAGGAGTCACGAGAGGAAGCCGATGGACGACTCTCGTTGCAGTAACTGCGCCCGTAGCTCAGTTGGATAGAGTACTTGGCTACGAACCAAGGGGTCGTGGGTTCGAATCCTGCCGGGCGCGCCATCCAGGCTGTTTCATTTGTGCAGCTTTGGTAAAAATCAGTATATCAGTATGTATCCCGAGGCCAAGTAGCTCAGTTGGTAGAGCAGAGGACTGAAAATCCTTGTGTCGGTGGTTCGATTCCGCCCTTGGCCACCAATAATCGTTGCATCAACGATCTTCCCGGTCATTCGTATTCGGCAGAATTCTATTGCTCCCAGGTTCTTGCCGCGAAAATCCCGCGCGCCTCGCATTGTTTTATATTCTGCAGATTTATTTTCGGTTTCAGCTGGTGCATGCAAAGCACCCTGTATGCATTTGGAACAGCAATCATTTGTGCGCAGAGTGCGTTCAACCCCCTGTAACCGACGAGGGGTTGTCCCGTGCGGCATATAATGAACGATCGGGCTGCCCCAAGGTCTCTTCTGTCATGTTCTTTTTCCAGTCGATTTGAACTGTCATGACTCATCACTTTCATCGCCCCCGTACTTTGATTCTGCCTCCTGCGCCTTATGCTGCTGCCGTCCTGGGTGGCTGGTGGCTCGATCGCAATTTGCATCCGTTACCCTGGGAATGGGGAGGCATGGTCCAATTGCTGGGTTGGCTGGTGGCAGGATTGGGAGCGGCAGTGCTCGCGTGGACGCTCGTTACCTGCTGGTTGCACCGCACTACCGTCAATCCCTATAAAGCCGCGACCCGTCTTTGTACCACTGGGCCATTTCGTTATAGCCGCAATCCGATCTATCTGGGTGACTGGTTCATCCTGGTCGGCGCATCGATGATATTGGCCACCTGGTGGCCATTGTTATTCGCACCCCTGGTCTGGCTGCTGCTGCATTATGGCGTCATCCGCCATGAGGAGGCGCATCTTGCGGCAAGGTTTGGCGATTCTTATCTTGCCTATCAGGCTAGAGTCAGGCGTTGGCTCTGAATTAACGGGGCGGTTCCGCTCCCAAGCATCTTGCCGGATTCGAGCCGGTTTTGGTATGGCCCGACGTGTCCTTTGCCGAAGGATATGTGCTAGCATGTAGGTGCAATTCAAGCGGGCTGGGGGTGTTAAGTGATCCGGTGGACGCAATTGGCATCACTGCGAGAATTGCTATTGCTATGCAGAAGCTATGGATAACTGGACTCTTTTATTACTCATTACCTTTGGTGGTAGCGCGATCGGCGGCTTGTGCCGCTATTTGCTGGGCGGATTCATTGCCCGACGGTTAGGCGAGCGATTTCCTGTCGGAACGATGGTGGTGAACGTTACGGGCGCTTTGTTGATTGGCCTCGTGTGGCGTTTGCCAGCGGAAGGCATGTCGCTTGTCGGGCATGGTATGCTGCGAGATTTCCTGATGCTCGGGGTGTTGGGGGGCTATACGACGGTTTCCTCGTTTACGCTCAATACCTTTAATTTGCTGCAGGAGGGTGAGTGGCGAGAGGCTGGCATGAATCTGTTCGGCTCTTATTTTTTGTGCTTGGGGGCAGTTTTTGCCGGTGCAGCGCTGGGGAGTGGCGTCTGGTGAAACAATCAATGCTGAATGAAATTGGGTGAACCATGAAAGAGAACGGATCGGGAAAACTGTTGCGGATTTTTATTGGTGAAAGCGACCGATGGGGTCATGGGCCGCTTTATGAGGCCATCGTCCTCAAAGCGCGGGAGAAGGGGCTGGCCGGTGCCACGGTATTGCGGGGACCCATGGGATTCGGCGCCAGCAGTCGTTTGCATACGGCGAAGATATTGCGATTGTCTGAAGACCTGCCATTGATCATCGAGATTATCGATACGGATGAGAAGATTCAGTCCTTTTTGCCGGAGCTGGATGCAATGGTGCTGGATGGCCTGATTACCCTGGAGTCGGTCGAGATCATTCAGTATCGGGCCAGCTCGGAGAAAAAGCGCGATTGATTGATGCGGGTTGAGTGATCGTGAAAATTGCTTTGTCAGTCGCGTTGGGTGCCGGAGTGGGCGGGGTATTCCGGGTCGTTGTGACCGCCGGTGTGCAGCAATGGTATGGCCCGGATTTTCCGCTGGGTGTGCTGCTGGCGAATGTCATCGGATCGTTTCTGATCGGCTGCCTGGCCACCCTCACGGCCCCGGAAAGCCGTTTTTATCTGAGCCCGGCTTTGCGGCAATTTGTCATGGCGGGTTTTTGTGGCGGGTTTACCACCTTTTCTTTTTTCAGCTTGCAGACCTTGCAGCTGATTGAGAGCGGTCAAGCCGGCGTGGCGGCGCTGTATTCAGTGCTTACACTGATACTGAGCATGATTGCTGTCTGGTCAGGGCATGGCTTGGGCATGCGGTTGAGCCGTGGCTGAATTTGCATAAATTGCTCTGGCTGCACAGGCGACGATATATGCCCCTATCCAATTTCCAGCAGGATGTATGGCAGCGCAGGCTTATCCCCCACATTAAGACTGGGAATAATTCAGAGACATAGAAGATGTGCGGTTCATGATGCCGGGCTGTCATGTTTAGGTCATGGTTAGCCAGCAGGGAACGCATGACAGGGTTGTGTCAACAGCTGCTGTTACTTCATCAAGTGCTGTGCCGGTTGGGAGTGAACCGATCAGCCAGTTTGCAAACATGAAGTAAATGATCAAACCGGTGATGTCGGCGATGGAAGTGATCAGTGGACTGCTGGCCACTGCCGGGTCGATATGTAGTTTGCTGAGGATGAAAGGCAGCGACGCGCCAACAAGATTGGTGGTGATGACGATGCAGACCATTGACAGGCCAACGATCAGACCAAGTTCCCAGCCGCTACGGATCAGACCAAGCATGCCACCGGCCACGCCCATGGCGACACCAAGCGTGATGCCGACTGATAGTTCCTTGCCGACCGTGCGCAACCATTGCTTGAGCTCAAGATCTCCGGTTGCAATGGCGCGAACCATAATGGTCGCCGATTGCGAACCAGTATTGCCACCTGTGTCGATCAGCAATGGAATGAAGAAAGCCAAAGCGATCATCGATTGGAGTGTCTCCTCAAAAAATTCGATTACACTCGATGAGCCCAGGTTGATAAATACCAGTACCAGCAGCCATGGGATGCGCTTGCGAAACAACGCACTTGCCGAGGTTTCGCCATAACTCATTTCTAGGGGAGCCACAGCGGCACCCTTATGGATATCCTCGGTGGTCTCTTCTTCTGCTACGTCGGCGATATCGTCGAATGTCACGATGCCGACCAGTACATGATCGCGATCCACCACGGGCAAGACGGATATATCGTAGCGGTCCATCACGCGGACCGCTGCTTCGCGGTCATCGTGGGCATCGAGCCAGACTGCACTGTTATCCATGAGAGATTCGATTTTAGTCGCCAGATCAGTCAGCAACAGTTCACGGATACGGATATCGTCGAGCAACCGGCCATGTTTGTCGACGACATACAGAATATCCACAGTTTCGGCGTCCCTGCCATGCTGGCGGATATGGTCCAGGCCTTGCTGGATAGTCCAGTCCGGCTTGAGCGCGAGAAACTCAGGCGTCATCAGGCGGCCCACGCTGTCGGCCGGGTAACCCAGGATCGCCCGAGTGCTGCGGCGTTCCTCGGGGCGCATCATGGCCAGTAGCTGCGTGACAAGTTGGCCAGGCATCTCGTCGAACAGCTCAGCGCGATCGTCTGGGTCCATTTCATTGAACAGCTGGGCGAGTTGTTCGTTGGTCAGTTCATCCATGAGCCGTTGCTGGATCTGTGCGGGCAGCTCGGTGAAGGCATCTGCTGCCATCTCGCGTGCAAGCAAGCGAAAGGCTATGGCCCGGTGCTGTGGTTCGATCGCAACGAGTAAATCGACGATTTCGGGCATGGCTAATTCGGCCAGGGTGGCACGTGCTTCATGCGTATGCCGCTGTTCGAGCATTTGACTGATTTTGGGTGCCAGCAACAAGCTAGGATCAGGACGTTCGCTGTAGGATTGCATCGGTGAGCTGCCTTTGGGGTGGATTGTGATTGAACATGCAAATGCCGGTGACGGTTAACGACCGGAATGCTTTGTCGATTTATTCTACATGTTTCTGTTTGGCCCCGGCGTTTCCTTCGGGCATGCGCAGAATCGGGATGGGCCTTTGGATGACGGTGCGCAGGGTTATAATTGTCATGTCTGTTCGCGTTCATGAGGCTTTAAATTTTTTCAGGGAAATGATTATGCATAACACTTTGCTTGTTTTGATGCTGCTTGTGACGCTGGCGCTGAGCGGCTGCGGTTACAATACGTTACAGTCCACCGACGAGCAGATCACAGCCAGTTGGGCAGAGGTGCTGAACCAATATCAGCGCCGCGCCGACTTGATTCCCAATTTGGTGAATGTTGTGAAAGGATTTGCTGCGCAAGAGAAAGAAGTCTTGCTGGGTGTGACTAATGCCCGTTCAAAGGTCGGTAATATCCAGGCGACGCCTGAGCTTATCAACGATCCGGAGGCCTTTGCCAGATTCCAGAGCGTGCAGGGTGAATTATCGAGTGCCCTGGCGCGTTTGCTGGTGGTGGCGGAGAATTATCCCCAGCTCAAATCGGATGCCAATTTCCGTGATCTACAGGCGCAACTCGAAGGAACCGAAAACCGTATTGCGGTCGCGCGCAATCGCTACATTAAAGCTGTGCAGGAATACAACGTCACCGTGCGTTCCTTTCCAAGCAACCTCACTGCCAGGATGTTTGGTTTTCAACTCAAACCGAGTTTCACGGTCGAGAACGAAAAAGAACTCTCGATTCCACCCAGAGTTGAATTTAACTAGGAGGCTGGAAAAGGCTACTGCTAAAGTTTTCCAGAATATAGATTGGATTGTTGCATGAATTGCGTGAAAATCACACCTAATCGCCATCAACTGCTGTTGTTTATTGTGTTGTTATGCTTAGCAACATTGTGCGCAGCAGAGGTGGCAGTTCCGCCTCTCAGATCACGAGTGACAGACTTGACAGCGACGCTCTCCAGTCAAGAAATCAAGCGGCTGGAAAAATTGTTGGCGAAATTCGAGGCGGAGAAAGGCAGCCAACTGGCGGTGCTCATTATTCCGTCAACGCAGCCGGAAACCATCGAGCAATATGCGATACGCGTTGCCGAGAACTGGCAGCTCGGTCGCAAAGGCGTAGACGATGGTATTTTGCTGCTGATCGCAAAGCAAGACAGATCACTGCGTATCGAGGTTGGTTATGGTTTGGAGGGTGCGCTGCCTGATGCAACAGCTCGCCGCATCGTTGATGAAATTATCGTGCCCAAATTCCGGACTGGGAAATATGCAAAAGGAATAGAAGCTGGGATTCAAGGCATCATCAATGTGATCGAGGGAGAGCCTTTGCCGGCACCGACTTCCAAGCGCGGGGGTGATGTTTCCGGTTCCGGGGATATGGGCCTGGCTCCGGATAGCCTGCTGCCGATCCTGGTTGTGTTTCTGGTGCTTGGCAGGATATTGCAAACCAGTCTGGGCAGACTTCCTGGCGCCACCGTCACTGGCGGCATAGCGGGGGTGATTGTTTGGCTGATATTCACTTCTCTGGCGATGGCCATATTGCTCGCGGTTGCGGTTTTTGTTTTCAGCCTGACTGGAAGCCTCAATCGAGGCATTTATCGGGGTGCGCATGGACGCTGGACAGGCGGTAGCCGGGGCGGTTTCGGCGGAGGCTTTGGCGGAGGTGGTGGGGGATTCGGAGGCGGTGGCGCTTCGGGGAGATGGTAGATGAATATCATGCGCATATTGCGGCATCTTGTGACCGGTCAATTGGCAGTCAGGAGAATGTTTCCGCAGACATCCCTGGATGTGATAGAACAAAGCATCAGCCAGGCAGAAACCGGGCATAGTGGTGAGATTGTGTTTGCAGTAGAGGCGGCATTGAATTTTACGCCCCTGCTCAGAGGGCAAACTGCCCGGGAACGCGCGCTTGAGTTGTTTTCTTTGTTGGGAGTATGGGATACGCCCCACAATAATGGGGTATTGATTTATTTATTGCTGGCCGATCACGACATTGAGATTGTGGCGGACCGTGGCATTCATGCGGTGATTGGCGAGCAGGGCTGGGAAACCCTCTGCCATGAAGTCGAGACATTCTTCCGGCAAAAACAGTTTGAAGCGGGAGTGGTCATGGGAATCGATAGGGTCGGCCACGTATTGCGAGCGCATTTTCCGGAAGAGCTGTATCCGCACGACAGGAACGCGCTGCTTGATAAGCCGGTGGTCTTTTAATTCCATTTCTAATTCATTAATGGAATTAGAAATGCGGTAATGATCCACGACCAGGACGCAATCGATGCAATCGTTGTGTGGTCTTGCTCGTAGACTCTGAGTGCTTCGCTCAAATGGTCTTCAAGAACGGTCAGGCTCTTGAAGACCCGATTGTGGAAAAACTTTTCACGCAGATCATCCCAGACATGCTCTATCGGATTGAGTTCTGGTGCATAGGGCGGCAGTGTGAGCAGGTGGATATTCGGCAGCGTTTCGAGTGCGTTACTGCGATGCCAGCCAGCACCGTCAATGATCATCACGATCTTTTCATCGGGATGTCGGGCTGAAACTTCATCGAGAAACAGTCGCATACATTCTGTGTTGACGTACGGCAAAATCAAACTATCGAGTTCTCCCGTGTAAACATCCACTGCACCAAAGACATAGGTGTATTCGTGCGTCAGCATGCCCTGGCACAAAGGCCGCATGGGCTTGGGCGCTCAGCAGCGGCGCACATCCGAGATGCGTCCAAAGCGCGCTTCGTCCTGAAACATCAGCTTGATTGCTTTACCTTGCGCCCAGTTGCGGCGGATTTGGCAGAGCGTTTGGGGAAGTTTTTTTTCCATTCCTGTTGTGCCACCGGATCGCTTTGAGGATGTCGTTTATCCGGTGCGAGCTTCCTCCAACCGTGGCGGTGCAGCAGGTTGTAAACTGAAGACAGTGCCACCTTGCGCCCCAGTGCCTGATCCAGCGCAACCTTGATCTCGCTGACCACCAGAATATTGCCCGCAGCAGCGGATGCCAGAAACGGGACCAGAAACTCGCGTTCTTCCTGCCTGGTCATGTTCTGACGCCTGCGTCCACCAGCTTTGGGTGCATCGGCAGCACCAGCCACTTGTCCGGCCATGAAGCGACGGCGCAGTTGACATGCCCATCCACGTGACACGCCGATGATTCGTGCTGTATCGGCCAGACTCAGGGCGTAGTCCAGCGGCAGCACCACTGCCTGCGCCTGGCGCAACTGCTCTATCGTCGTTGCTGATGCAATGGCTTGTCTGGCCTTGAGCAATACATCTGTATCTCCACTGGCTGGACGTGACATGGGTTTCTCCATCAGTATGGACAGAGATAATTATTACACTAATGAATTATAAATGGAATAAGAAACTATTTGGAAATTTCAATTTAGACTTATTTCTTCAACGGCATATCCATTACGGCGATGCATCGCCGCGAGCAGCGTATAGATGGCCGCGGCCCGTTGAATCCCGCCATGACTTATGCTTCAAGTCAAGCAAATTCTGGAGAAAAACAAACATTTTTGTGGCCATAATCATAGTAGGATGCGCTTGTGCACCATCCGGCCGACGCTGAATCACGGTTGCCGGAAAAGGATCTGTCTTCGCGATTTTTAGTTTCGTGAGTTATGAACAAGGGCTCGGCAATAATCCATTGTCGGTTTTATGGTACACAAGCGTACCCCCTGCCGCACACTGCCTGCTCTGCATTGGATGGTTCACGTGCCCGCTAGCGATAGCTATCAACGCCGACCAAGGTGTATGGCAGCGAAGCAGTCCAGCCCAATGTCGACTTGGCCTTGTTGCTGGGTGTCCTGCCAGGCAGATTACAGGGGAGGTTGCCTATAGTTTTAGAAAAAGCAGTGCGTATTGATACACATCAAGTTGCTGCATGATCACTC
>NZ_JBEUDO010000043.1:0-24692 GCF_050584665.1 Nitrosomonas sp. ANs5 | reverse complement strand
CCTGCTCGTCGGTAAAATCGGCACGCCGGGGCCCGGCAGCTCGCTTGCCGCGGTGCCCATGACCACGCCCCTCACCGCCGTCTTGATGATGCCGTCTGGCCTTTGGCTTGATTGCGTGCTGCAACCGCACTTCCTGCGCCATCATCCGCAACAAGAGATCGATATTGAAATGTTGGCGCAACAGCAGCATGAGCTTGCCTTGATGAAACGGTGTCAACAACCGTCTCATAAACTCCTCGCCTTCTATGGGGATGATGCTGAATGTCGGGTTCTCTGAGACGCTCCCACCAAACAATGGCAGCAGCATTCCCCCTGAATCTCCAGTCAATGCAGGCGTGGCACCTGCATTGACACTGAAATCAAAAGTGGCCGCAATATTCGACACCCGCGTGAAATGCACAGGTTGATGATGCTGAGCGCGAGCGATATTGATCAACAGCTGTTTCGATTCAGCACTGACCACCGCATCGTCATAGGCAATAACCGCTCGATTGAGCGATATGGGTGACAAACAGCCAGTTAATATCAATACGAACAGCACACACCACAGCAGACGCATCCATCGATAAGCGGGCAGTCCATGATTCTCGGCTGGATATGATATTTTGGTCAGCGAAGTTTGGATTGGATCTGCGCATCAAATCAGGCCGGTTCTTCTATATTTGTCTGGGGTGCGCACACGCACCCGATGCACGCGGATTGCTGCCACCGAATACATATTGGATTGTGGCGCGTGCTTCAGCCTATTTATGGTCTGCCGGCCGGACAGGACCATGCGCCATGATACGATCACTATACGCGATCGCAATGGCAGACAGCAGAAAAACCAGGTGAATGCCCGTCTGGGCAAATATCGTCTTTTCATCATAGGCACTGGCATTGATAAAGGTCTTCAATAAATGAATAGACGAGATACCGATAATCGCCGTGGCAAGCTTGACCTTTAACACTGAGGCATTCACATGCGACAACCACTCCGGTTGATCGGGATGACCTTCCAGATGCATCCGTGAAACAAAAGTTTCGTACCCACCGATTATCACCATAATAAGCAGATTAGAGATCATCACCACGTCGATCAGACCCAGCACGACCAACATAATGGCTGTTTCAGTCAATGTGGCCGGCCTGGCGCTATCCCTGATCGTCACCGAGTCGAGTATATGCTCAAGCGATATCGGATTGCCCATCAAGGCGCCAAGTAAATCAACCAATTCAACCCAAAAATGATAGACATAAATACACTGCGCGAGGACAAGCCCAAGATATAACGGCAATTGCAACCAACGCGTCAGAAAAAGAAAATAGGCCACGCGCGGAATGGATCTTCTGGCGACAACCTCTTGATTATATTTAATTCCCATAGATTTATAGCTTATCGTCAATCGTTAAAATTTTTAATCTGAAAGCTGCTGCCGGGCAGTATGCAGCACTGGCAGCCCAGGGTGTGCAGGACAAGGCACAACAACATGGAATGGCCCGGCCATGTCTGGTTTTTTTCGGAATCATATCGTGCAACACATAGCCAACGGGAAGTAGCAAAATTTGCAGGAAAGCTAAGCATCATGCGCGGCCCGAAGCCCACGTGACGCCACCTGCCATAATTCCCAGCTAAAATAGCCGGGTATTTTATATGGCCACAGCAACTTTTTGCGCAAGATTCGCATGCCAATAGCACCAAGGTAAATCTACCGGCAGCCATCAACCAGTATTTCCTGGCCAGCCCCTTACGCGTCCACACGTATTTTACTGCCCATGATTTTTGGTTAGATTGTCATGAGTGAATCTCGATTCGGCACAGAAGACGCAAGGCTCCGATGCAACATCGCAACAGGCGATCTGTGCAATCAATTGGTGAAAATGCCATGGATTCTGCTCCATTCCATGAACCAACCATGTCAAGGAGGATTCAATCATGGCTATCGGTGAAATCTGCAGGCGTGAAGTCGTCGTCATAAAACCCAAGGAAACCGTATTGGAAGCTGCCAAATTGATGCGACAGCATCATGTTGGCAATGTGCTGGTGGTCAGCGAAGATGACAGCCATCGCGTACCGGTTGGTATCGTGACTGACCGTGATCTGGTCGTGGAGATCATCGCCCCGGAACTTGATCCCAGCACGATTACGGTTGGAGACATCATGGCACCCGATCTTGTCACCATTCAGGAAAATGCCGGTATCTTCGAGGCACTGCAATTTATGCGGGCCAAAGGCGTACGCCGCCTGCCAGTGGTAGACAAGGATGGCAAGCTGGCAGGGATCGTCACGCTGGATGACCTGCTGGCGTTACTGTCAGAGGAATTGGATGCGCTTAGCAAACTGATAGCGCTCGAACAACGCAAAGAATCCAATACCCGCCGCTAACGCTCTACCGACAAATCTCCAAACGGCCGGATCGATCAACATCTCCGAACTGTTTTCAGTGAAGCGAAAGGGGCGGTAGACAGTAGCATGGGACGTGAAACGCATTCCGCCATCTGACAGAGCAGATTCCCGGATAACTTCTCAAAGAATGTGCAGGAGAAAGCCATGCTGGACATCAACCCCGAGACCGTTTGCATTATTATCAACAAAGCCCGCCAGTTCCATGCCAAGGAACAGGTGGTTATCCCGGACGATCCGATCAGCCCGAGCGACGATGACTGGGCGATGCAGATTCTGGCCGACCACACTGATGACCTGACATTCCAAGAAGCGCGCACCAATATCGCGGATCTGGAGCCGGATCAACAGGCGCAAATTGTCGCACTAATGTGGATGGGGCGGGGAGATTACGAAGTTGACGAGTGGCAGGAAGCGGTCGGAGCCGCACAGGATGCCTGGAACGAAAACACCACCGAATACCTCTTTGCACATCCGCACCTGGCCGAACACCTGCTGGAAGGCCTAATCATGCTGGGCTATGACTGCGAGGAATGAGCCGCCCGCGCGTGCTCAACCAGGAAACGGTGCAGCCATGACAGCGCCATGCACCTTGCACCGGACAGCATCGAACAGCGTTTCCCGGAAAGTCCACAATCAGGTAGGATCCACTACACCCTGGGCAATCATTCTCAGTGCGGTCAGACTCGGTACAAAAAAGTACTCCCCGCCCCTTGTCTCGATAAAACGTGGAATTTTGCTCAGAATATAGGGTGCCTGATCGCTGCTGGGATCGACTTGCAGCACCGCCTTGCTCGGAAATTTATCATCGGCACTATGGTTGCCCAGCAGGATTTCCTTATCGCTCCCTTCCTGAAAATCATTGCCATAATTGATCCATTCCTGCTGCACAAACTCGAATTGGCGATTGATATCCGAGTTGAGCATCATGATGACGATACCGTGATTCCCATCATTCCGCGAACGGTCTTTCACTTCACCATAAGGCAAGCCGCGGCGCAATATACGACGACGATTGGACAACGCGCCCGGTGTATCGAACGCATCTTTGTTGAAAATCATGGAACCGGGCTTGCTCCCCTTGGCCATCTGCAATGAAGCACGGGGATTGATCCGGCGAATATGTGAACTGAACGGACACTTGGCGCCGCTCATGTCGTCATCAAACGTAAAATCGGACAGCAGCTTGTCCTTGCCAGCCTGATCCGCCGCTGCAAATTCGGCATCGAATTTTTGCTTGCTTTCAGCATCGGGCGCTTTGACCAACGGTGCGCCATTGTCACGCCAGCGGCCAACGAATTTGGCAGCGAGCAACTCCTTACCCCCCGGGTATTTTCTGCCCTGCTCATCCAGATAGGCGTCAAAAGTCGCGACATTCTCATGCAGCTTGCGATACACCATATAAGTCCCGTTACGCGACAGCAATATCGGCTCTGGTGCCGGCGGATATTCCCTGGCTTCATCGATATGGCCCAGCAGAAATTCGCCGGTAGCCAGCGGCGCCCAGCTGCCGTCCTCCAGTTGCTTGCCACGCCCCCGGACGTTCAAATCGTAATTGGGCGCACCCTCAAAGACCGGGTCACCGATACCATCGGTATAACCGAAATGCTCTTTGGCGGTAGGCTGGCCATTTTCCATCACCGCCTTGACATCCTGATAATCATACAATGCGCCATGCTCACCCCGGTGCCCGTTCAAAATCGCCACGGCGTCTCGGTATTGCTTGGCCACACCGGTCAACCAGGCATACCCCTCTTCCAACAAGGCTGGAGAGCGGGCATTGAGCGCGATGAAAATATGTACATCCCTGTCCCGGTTTTTACGATTCTCGGCCCAGATGGGATCCCAATTTTCCGGCGAACTCGGCCCGTCATCGCCAAGAATATCGCGACGATCCTTCATGCCCGAAATAAACTCCGGGGAAAAGCCGCTCAATGAAGCTCGTGGCAATTCCAGCTGCTTGAGCCCTTGATAGGCGAAGGCGATATTGACTGTCCAATCCGGTTGTTTGATCTGCCCCTGGCCCTCCCCCCATTCAACGGCCGTTGTCACCCGCTCGGTCACAGTACCGACAAACTCACGGGCACGTGCAGAATGACGAATATTGAAAAACACATAACGCGCCATCGGGTAACCGAAACGGCCGTAGGCCCGAATAATATTACCTTGTATATCAAGCAAGTCCAGTTTCTGAGTCACTCTCTCACCCCACTATATTCTGTATTTTCCGGCCAGCCAGGTTGGCTCGGCCAAATTGGTCGGCGCCACACGTTGCATGAAGGCCTGAAAATTACGCCGCAGGGTTGCAGCATCCAAGCCCTGATTTTCAGCTGCAAACTTGGCCAATTCCTGTTTCAGATAAAGCGCCTTCAATTGCTCTTCCAGCGGCTCATCGTTGGAGCCATTGAAAAATAGCGCCGCTGGCAACTGACACTTCTTCATGTAGGTGATGAAAGTATCGGCATCAGTGACCTGCTCAAAGCCATAGCAATAACCCCAGATTTCACGGATCCGGTCGCCAATGGCCTCCCACATACCGCGCAGATAGCCCTCCAGATCGCCGCCTGCCCCCCCATGGAAGTTGCATGAAAACACCAGATAGCGTGACTGCAAATGATCTTCCTTGGGTAAGGCATTGCGCCGGGTCCGGTCCGGCACCACCGGCAACAAATCGGTCAATGTATCCAGGAAACCCGCGCCCGGCAAGGATTCGGTATACACGTCATCCAGCACAAAGAAACGGCACAGATAGGTTTGTGGCACCTTTGCCATCGGGCTGTTATGTTCCATGTTCCAGCCCTGCAGCCGGTCGCGGATCAAATCCGCATAGGCGATCTCGTCCGGCGTATAGCCATCCTTGATCGGCGAGAGAATAGTGAGCGCGTAAGCATTGCCACTGATATTACCTGTCATGATTTTGCCCTCCCTGCGCAGCTTGTTGAGCGGCGATTTCCTTCTGCAGACTGCCATCATGCCAACGCTTGCGGCGTTCCACCTGATAGGCAGACATGCTGACAATCGGGGTCGGATGCATGGCGCCCAGATCATGCTGCAAGCCCCGCAGCAGCGCGTTGTAACGCTGCAAAAAATTATCGTCACTTTCATCGTCCGCTGACTGACACTGAAACTGGATCAGCGCATCCTTGACCGCTTTGGCGCTTTTGACATCGTTGGAGGTCGCCAGCGGATAAGCATTGTAGTAATGAATGGTTTCTATCTGGTTATAGCGGATGTAATGATGAAATGGCGTCAATGCGACGGATTTGGGGTAGCGGATATTCCACTTCCAGAACAAATCCAGCCCGCCTGGAATCGCAAACGTGAACGAATCGACATATTGGTCCCAGCTGCCATTAAAATTGCTGAAGAACAGCATGTAGGAATAATGCAGTTTTTCTTTGGGCTGACTGGAATCAAGGTGCGGAAACTGGTTCTTGCCGATAATGACCCAGCGCGCATAGTGAATCAACGACAATGTAATCAAACCCCGCAAGGTTGAAGGCTTCTTCAAGGCAACCCAAAAGATCAACTTGTTCAGCCACGCGGTTGTCCAGCGGATCGGCGTGATCACGTTCATGGCATAGGCTTTGCCGGCAATATTCGACATGCTTATTCCCTATAAAAAAGTGAAAGACACAAAAACATGCAAACGCTTTGCAAATGCGGAAATGATTTCGAGCTTTGCCATGCTAGCCGATTAATGACAACGGTTCATTTCTTATGCATACGTAATGACCGATTCATGAATTCGAACCCAGCAACTATTGGCTTAAGCAGGTGGATAGGTCTTATTCAACGAGACATTGAATAACCATTCAATTGAGCATCGCCTGATTCTAGGGCGGCCAAGCGCCAGCCAATCAAATCAATATCGCTGCTTTAGCCTTGCTTATTCACTCTTACGCGCAATGGTCAATGGCTTTATACTTACCGGTTAATTTGCAGACCAAAGGTAATAGCAATACTACGTTCTACGTTTACTGCGGACGAGCCTGTCAGGGTATCTGATTAAAAATAAAGTGAAATTTTTGAATTTGCATCCTGGGAATAAATACCTTCCCATATACAGAGGGAATAGCTGCAGTCGAGAAAACAAGCTTTTTCTTTCTGGCAAAATAGGATTTCCCAAGCCCTAGTTTCAGCAAAGAAACAATATTAATGCTGTTCTGACAAACAGCGACAATAGCTGTCACTGGCAGCAAGAAGAACCGGTGCAAAATACCAGCGTTGAATTGATTTCTTGAGATCAGATCAAGGCATGATGCTAAACCGCCGACTGGGAGAGATTTGTTCATCAAACCGATAAATAGCGTTTCTAGCAAGCCGATGTTTGTTTTTGGGAAAGCCCCAATGGATATAGCGTTAAAGACGAGGATGAGCATAAAACGGAAATTTTCAAACAGCTTCTAATATTCCAGAATATTCACAAAATTTTTTAATTACTAGAGAGAATCTGATGACGATTTTTGCAGGCGTCTTTTTGCGTCGACCTGGTCAATCTATACCTGCCGAGCTTATCAATGAATTGAGATTTTCCATTTCTCGCCACCCTGACGATGTAAGCAACGTGCAGGAATATGTTGACGACAGGGTCTGCCTCTTGAAGACTGATATCGGAGCACTGGGTGAATCAGGCGAATTTTCTAATGCTGATATTACTGCATTCATTGCTGGCGATCCCATACTGCAGAACGGGAATGATGCAGCACCTTTGTCACGAAAAGAAAGCTTGCAGATGATTGCAGGTGATTTAGCGACCGGGAAACAGGATATTTTACGTTTATGTCGGGGAATCTACTGCGCGCTTGCCTACGAGAAAACTCGCCAGAAATTACATTTGCTGACTGACAAGCTCGGCGTGAGGCCAATTTATATTTGGGTGTTAGCCGATTACATTATTTTTTCCACTGCATTACGAATACTGGAAGCAATCTCCTTGTTTAGAAAAGCAGTAGATCCTCAGGGTGTAGCGGAGATAGCTTGCTTTGGTTATCCGCTTTCAGATCGTTCGCCTTATGAAAATATTTACACACTTCATGCCGGAGAAGTTTGGAGTTGCGGCATAAATGAATTTAAGCGCCAGCGATATTGGCGTTGGGATAACTTGCCAGAATCGACAAAATTCAAGGCAATTCCGGATGAAAAACTACCTGAACGGCTTTACAGAATATTCATGGATGCCATTAGGATTCGATTGCGAAAACAGAAAGCAGTGGCTGCCTTTCTAAGTGGTGGCTTAGATTCACGTGCAGTGGTCGCAGCGTTGCAAGCTTCGGGCACGAACGTATTTTCCGCAAATTTTAGCACCCCTGGTAGTCAAGATTTTGTATTTAGCCAGCTTGCCGCCAAGCGAATCGGTGTGGCTCATTTTTCTCATCTTCAATTCCGCCCCCTCGTCAAGGGAGATCCCTACGGCAAAGCTTCGGTACGAGAATGGTTGAACTCGGCCGAGTTTCTTGATCATGGTCCGCAACGTCCGAGCGTGGTTTGGTCAGGCGATGGGGGCAGTGTTGGCCTAGGGCATGTCTACCTGAATACAGATATCATTCAAGCCGCGTGTGCACATGATTTTAAAAAAGCTGTCACATTATTCATGACGTATAACCAATGGAGCACTTCTACAAAGCTTTTCAACTCGAGTTTTGGAAGCACGTTTATCGCGTTAATCGAAAAGGGTATACAAGCGGAAATCGAGTCGATTCAACCAGCAGATCCGAGCCGTATTTTTTACCTGTTTCTCTTGCTTAATGACCAGCGCCGACATATGTTCAATCATTTTGAGAATATGGATTTAACGCGTATTGAATTTGAAGAGCCTTTTTATGACACTGATTTTATAGAAGAAATAGTTCGACACCCAACAGATTCATTCTTGTACCACAATTTTTATTTGGAGTGGCTAAAGTGCTTTCCGCGGAATTTGGGCGTTTTGGAAGTGCCGTGGCAGGCATACCCAAACCATATACCCTGCTTACTTCCTCAACCAGATGGGTTAAGTTACCAATGGGATAAAAAAATATCTTCTGAACAGATTAAAAAAAGAAGGTATGCTGCTTTGCAAAAGGCCAAGATTTTGCTTAACGAACCCGGGTTCTCTAAAAAGTACCTTAATATTGGGTATATGCGCTTATTTATGTTGTTAATGAGACTGGGTAAAGCCGACCGCTCATATTGGGTGCATGCCCCTTCGGTGTTACATCGCTACTGGTCAAGAGCTGATTCAATCAACAAGCCAAACTAAACAACCACCGGCTAAAGCCGGTGGTTTTAACCTCATGATGGTCAATAAATGGTGATATCAATCCGTTGAAATTGCCATTGCTTATATCGAGTTATCAGCTCGCCGTTGATGAGTAACTTGGGAAAGTATGTTTACCAGCTCATCGTGAGTATATCTCTGGGTATTGTTCTGAGCATATGCAAACAAGATGGGAATCTCAAAGTTATCATCTTTCATACTTTCAATGAATACCGAATGGAAGCAAGTGGAAAGTTCCTTCATGAGGCTATTTTTATTAAACTTAACAACGTGACTAGGCTCATCTATCGGCCCCAGGCAGTTGTCAGGAACAAAAATTATCAATGATCCAGATGGTTTAAGGATTTTCTGCAAACTGCTTAAAAATTTTTGACGCCGTATAATGTGCTCAAGCACTTGGGATGCAATGACCACATCGTATTGTTGGTCAAATAGAGGAAGATCAGGCAATACCGCATGATGCATCGTGATGCCATGTTTACCGAGAACCTCGACAGCGCGCTTGGAAATATCGAGCCCCTCCAAGTGTGCATAGCCATTCTCTTTTAGATACCTCAGAAGTGAGCCTGTCCCAGAGCCAACATCCAGTATCCGATCCGTTGGGGATGTCAAAGCTTTTATTAATCTATTTTTAGTTGGCCAGTCACGGTTGCCGGATTGCCAACTCTGGTCAAAGGCATTATCCCAATATTCTTCCGATTTATGCTGATTACGCAAATTGACCAGTAGGTGGTAACCAAGTGGAAAATTCTCGGAAAAAAAAGACTTCACACGCCATGGAATCATGTCATCACTCTGCAGTTATATACTTTTTTAGAACTAACCCATATTTGTTTTATTAATACAGGTTGCACTTAATTTACAAATTAGTATCTTACAACTTAAGACAAGCGCCGTCGATATTTTCCAGATCCTAATTCCCTGCTACCCCTCCTGTGCCAGAATCATCAACCTGCCTTTGACAGCCCAAAATATGACGATTTAGGTACTCAAAATAACCATGCAATCAGACATGATCAACAACATGTTTGACAATGCCTTGCGCTTTTCATACATTGCTTTCTACAGCACAATTCTCCACTCATGTTTACAACCATCTATGCGCGCGGTTTTTCTTGATTTCAGTTCCGTCACCCGTGGCGATCTTGATTTGGCCACACTGGAACAGGCCATCTCCCCCTGGCAATTCCACGACGAGACCAGCCAGGCGCAGGTCGCAGAGCGGATCAAGCATGCGGAAATCGTTATCAGCAACAAGACCATGCTGGACCGCCCCGCCATTCTTGCCGCTAACCGTCTGAAGCTGATTTGTGTGGCCGCCACCGGCTATAACAATGTCGATCTGGCGGCAGCCGCCGAGTGCAATATTCCGGTATGTAATGTGCGGGGCTATGCCACCCCTTCTGTGGTGCAGCATGTTTTCATGCTCATGCTGAACCTTACCCGCCGCTTTGTGGAATATCAGCAGTTGGTAAGAAATGGTGGCTGGCAAACCAGCCCTTTTTTTTGTCCGCTGGACTTCGGAATAGAAGAGTTGACAGACAAGCGGCTCGGCATTATCGGATACGGCGAACTGGGCAAAGCCGTCGGCAAGGTCGCGCAGGCATTCGGCATGCAATTACTGATTGCCGAACATAAAAACACCCCCGTCGCCCTTGCCCGGCCCGGGCGGCTGGCCTTTGATGCAGTCCTCAGCCAGTCGGATTTCATTAGCCTGCACTGTCCACTTTCCGAGGAAACCATTGACCTGATCGGCCGCAGGGAGTTAGGGCTGATGAAGCCCACCGCCTATCTGATCAATACCGCGCGCGGCGGCCTGGTGAATGAAGCCGACCTGCTGCAATGCCTGTCGGCCAACCACATTGCCGGCGCAGGCGTCGATGTGTTGCAAGAGGAGCCGCCGGTTCATGGCAATATTCTGCTGGACTACCCACAGCCCAACCTGATTATCACCCCACATACCGCCTGGGCCAGCAGAGAATCCAGACAGCGCCTACTCGATCTGCTCGCCGACAACATTCGCAACTTCCTGCAGGACAAGCCCTTCAATCAAATCACGGATGCGCTCGGCGCATCCACGGCACGCAAGTAAGCATCATGTTGTGACAGCCTGACGTCAACGCCATGACCCAGGAAACATGCCGACAGCATTGACCGTCACCGACAACCTGTTCAGCGCGCCCTACCTCACGCTGCTGTCATTGCTACCGGCTTGGAACTTGGCTGGCCACGCCTGGTTGGCGCTACGCCTTGATCACGTTGCTGGCAGCGGCCAAGGGATGGCATGACCTGATCATGCCCGGCGTGCTGGCCGGAATATTCGGTTACGCACCGGGGACATTTACTGGCACTGCGGTCTATCAGTGGTGGGGCGGGTAATAGTAATGCCTGAACAGCTGAATCAAGACACAGGAGACAGCCGCCTCATATCGGCTGGAAAGGCAGTTCGGCAGCAAAAGGCATGGCATTTTCCAGATCCAGCTCTGCATGGAAAGTTTCGCGATCCTCTCGGGTCATTTTGAAACCCCGCTTTTCAAGCATATGGATCATACGCTGGTTGTTCGCCAGCATGGTGGCATAGATTCTGGCGATGCCTTTGTCACGCGCGATCTCCAGAATATAGTCGGTCATGTTGCTGCCGATTTCCAATCCCTGCCATTGGTCCGCGACCACGATGGCATATTCGGCACTTTCGCCCCAGGCATCCGCGATGATGCGCACCACACCGGCCATGTGCTTCTGGTTATCCTGTTGAATTTCAGCCACGATCGCCATTTCACGGTCGTAATCGATATGCGTAAAACGGGTCAGAAAATTGTGATCAACCCGAGGCACATAGCCGAAGAAACGAAAAGTGATGCTTTCATCGGACAAGTTTTCGAACATCCGGGTTTCCAGCGGTTCATCCTCCGGCCGGATCGGACGCAGGACAGCATCCATGCCATTTCTCAGCTTGATAAACTTGGTATATTTGCCAGGATAGGGCGAGATGACCAGATGGTCGTGCGGATGTCCCCTGCGCCGGGGCTGGAAGGCATCCAGCACCACCCGGGCATCAAGCGCAATGCCGGATTCATGATCGGCGACATAGGGGTTGATATCCACTTCCCTGATCTCCGGGAAATCGACCAGCAGATGCGAAAACTTGGTAAGCGTAAAGGCGAGATCCTCCAGATCCACTCCCGGCAGGTTGCGATAGCCCCTGAGCAGCGGAAAAATACGAACCCCCTCGATGATACGATAAGCCAGACGCATATTGAGCGGCGGCAAGCCAAGCTGGGTGTCGCGCAATACTTCGACCGCCACACCGCCGCTGCCGAATGCGATCACCGGCCCGAAAATAGGATCCTTTTTAGCGCCTATCAGTAATTCAAAAGGCTTCTTCACCATGGCCTCGATCAGCACACCGTGAATAACGGCCTCAGGCATACGCTCCAGCACGGACGCCATCAGCGCCTGGTAGGCTGCCTTGGCAGCGGCCCGGTCCGGGATGTTGAGTTTCACCCCGCCGACATCGGTTTTATGCAACACATCGGGCGAAACAATTTTCATTGCAACCGGAAAGCCAATCCGGGCCGCAAACTCGGCGGCCTCTTCCTCGGAAGCGGCCAGCTTGCCGGCCCCGGTGGGAATGGCATAACATGCCAGCAGCGCCTTGGCTTCATTCTCGGTGAGATGCTTGCGTCCCTCCGACAATGCCTGGCGAATGAGGCGCCAGGCAGCATCCTTGCGTGGCGTGAACTGCTGTGGCGCCTCCTCCGGGGTCTCGTAGAGCAATTCCAGATTGCGCGAGTAGAGCCACATTTTCAGGAAGACATCCACCGCACTCTCGGGATAGCGATAGTTGGGAATCTTGCCGGCTTCCAGCACCTGCCGCGCCTCGGCCACATCGCTCTCGCCCATCCACACGGCCAGCACCGGTTTGTGATAGTTGGCGGCGACCTTCACCGCCGCACGCGCCGTATCGACAGGATGGGTGACCGCCTGCGTGGTCAATATGGCCAGAACGCCATCAACATGGCTATCCGCCAGACAGCTGTCCAGCGCTTTGTGGTAAGTTTCGGCATCCGCATCCCCGAGCACATCGACCGGATTGCCATGGCTCCAGCTCGGCGACAGGCATTCGTCGAGCCGCTGCATGGTCTTTTCCGACAGCTGCGCCAGGCGGCCGCCCCGGGTAATGAGATAATCGGTCGACAGCACACCCGGACCGCCTGCATTGGTCACAATCGCCAGCCGATTGCCCTTGGGACGCGGCTGCATGGCCAGCGCCTGGGCGCAGTTAAACAACTGAGCAATGGTATCCACCCGGATGACGCCGGCACGTTGAAAAGCGGCATCGAACACTGCATCGTTGCCGGCAATCGATCCAGTGTGCGACAGGGTCGCCTTGCCGCCTTCCTTGCTCTTGCCGGCCTTGAGGATAATAATCGGTTTGGAACGGGCAAAAGCGCGTGCAGCACTCATGAATTTGCGCGCATCCTTGAGGGTTTCCATATAAATCAGGATGGAAGAAGTAGCTTTATCCATCCCGAAATAGTCGATCAATTCCGCAAATCCCACATCCACCATCGAACCGATGGAAACAAAATGACTGAAGCCCACGTTCTGATCCTGCGCCCAGTCAAGAATCGATGTGCACAAGGCACCGCTCTGGGAAATGAACGCGATGTTGCCCTTGCCCGCCATTTTGTTGGCAAAGCTGGCATTGATGCCGAGCTCCGAGCTGATAAAACCGAGACAATTGGGTCCAATAATACGCATGCCATACTTCTGGCAGGAGGCGAGAATCTGCGCCAGCATCTGCTGACCAGCTTCGCCGGCTTCCTTGAAACCGGCCGTGATAATCAGAAGTCCTCCTACACCAGCTTCTCCGCATTCTTCCACAACCTGCGGGACAGTATGCGCAGGCGTGGCGATGATGGCCAAGTCCGCCTGCTCGGGCAACTTCTTGATATTCTTATGGGCAGGAACGCCCAGAACCGTCTTGCGCTTTGGATTGACAGGATAGATCTTGCCCTTGAAACCACCGTTGAACAGGTTGTTCATCATGGCCGCGCCCACGGAACCTTCTTTCTCGGAGGCACCGATAAAGGCAATCACTTTCGGTTTGAATATGCTATCCAGTTGTTTTTTCACAATAGTCTATGGTTGAGCAGATTACAATGAATGACATGTCTCTGAACTGCTATCAGTTTCAGGGGGGTGCATGCAATACACCTTACACGCATTTAGCGGGATGTACAGATGTCACAACAATAAGACTTTTATTGCCGGTAGACAAGGGTGGTCACTTAAACCTCACCACAACCCTGCACCGGCCGTTCTGTCACAATCGCCCCAGGCTGATGCAACCCTTTCAAATCACGGCACAAAGCCAAGCCCTTGCGATATTGTAAAATCGGCAAGAGCAGGTTAGCCTTCCTTAGCCCCCTGTGTTCTGGTATAAATCAGTTCAATTGGCTGAGCTCAGGAGGCTCTTATGAAAACTAAACTGGAAATTCCAGTCGAAGTGTACACCACACCCCATCCGGTGACCGCGCGCGAGGATAACTCGATCGATGATATGAAAGCACTGATGCAACAGCATCATGTGCGCCATCTTCCCATCGTCTCCGCCGGAAAAGTGGTTGGCATAGTGAGTGATCGCGATTTGAGGATGGCTGCGGCCCTGAATCTCAACGAGAAAAACCTGATAAAGGCTGCCGATCTCATGACACTGGAGGTGGCAACTTTCCACTGCGCGACCCCCCTTCAGAAAGTCGCGCTGGAAATGGCCGAGAAAAAGATAGGTAGCGTGCTGGTGAATGATGACAAGGGTGAACTGCTGGGCATTTTCACAGTCACCGATGCACTGCATGCCCTGATTAAAATTATGCGAGGTGAAAAATGACAAAGGTTCGGGCGCTCATGACCCCCATGCCTAAAACCATAGGTTTTGATATTTCAATTGAAAAAGCACAGGCAATGATGAAGGAATATGGCTGCCGCCATCTGCCAGTACTCAATGGCGGCAAACTGGTCGGCGTGCTCAGCGACCGAGATCTCTTGATGGCCCGCCAGGGTTCGAAAGATGGCCAAAACGAGCAACGGGTCAAGGATCTCATGACCGACGAACCTTACGTCATCGAGCCTTCCGCCGATATTGGCGCAGCAATTCAGGAAATGTTGAACCATAAAATCAACAGCCTTATCGTGCGGGCCGAAGGCGATCAACCCTGGGGCATTCTCACTTCGACCGACCTGCTGCGCCATGTCATGCGAAGAGACTTGGGCGCACAAACCGCCTAGAAGGCTGTCCGAGAATAGCGATCGTAGCGAGGGCGAGGCTGGTTGAGTTGGATTTTTCGATCATTTGAGGCGAATAGTCGTTCTATTTAACGAAAAGGATCGTAAAATCCGGCCAATCAGGCTCGTCCGCAGTAGATCAGTCTATTCTCGGACAGCCTCCTAGCGGATAGACATCACTCGCTCACCCTGAATGCCTTGAGCTTTTTCCACACCAGACAAGTCTGGCACTTACGTGCCGGACTTATCCTGTCCAACCAGATCGGCCAGCGCTGCCGGCAAGTCGGCATACTGGAACTTGAAATCGTATTCCTGTAACAGCCGGGCAGGTACGACATGGTAGCTGTTCAGCGCCAGTGCGGCAGCTTCACCAAGCAGCAGCTTGAGTACCCAGGCCGGTACCGGAAAAAAGGCCGGCCGGTGCAATGCCTTGCCCAAGGCAGCAGCGAATGCGCGGTAGCGCACCGGATTGGGCGCAACCGCATTGATCGGGCCATGATAGCGGCTATCCAAGGCCGCAGCCAGAAATACCCCAACCAGATCATTAATATGTATCCACGGCAGCCACTGACGGCCATCGCCCACCGGCCCACCCAATCCTAGCCTGAATATCGGCAGGAGCTTGTCCAGCATGCCCCCGTCACCCAGTACCACACCCGTCCGGATGCTGACCCGGCGCACCCCTTTGGCTTCGATACCGGCGGCCTCCGCCTCCCAGTCACGGCAAAGAGTTTGCATGAAACCGGCCTCGGCCGGCACAACAAAGGACTCGTCATAGATCTCGTCTCCCGTGCCCGGATAAATGCCGATGGCCGAACCGCAAACCAGCCGTTCCAGGCTAGCAGGCGCTGCGGCGACCAGTTTTCGCGTGCTGACAATCCGGGACTCATACATCTCACGCTTGCGTTTCGCGGTCCAGCGGCCCGTGCCCAGATTCTCACCCATCAATTGAATGATGATCTGCACGTTTTCCAAGGCTGCAGGCGGCACCTCTTCTTCGGCATAATGCCAGTCATAGGCCGGCACACCCAACTTTCGGCCCGCGCGCGCAGCATCGCGGCTCAGCACTTTGACCGCATGGCCGGCCTGTTTCAGCTGCGTCACCAAATGATGTCCGATAAATCCCGTTGCCCCAGTGACGAGTATGTTCATACGCTGTGACGCCTCCTTCCGGTCGATTGGTTATCGGAACAAGATACGCCGATTCGACGAAGATGGGAATATGCTCCGGGAAAGCTGGCCAGTCACATGGGCTGATTGCCCCCTCAGAGGCCTGCACAGTCATCTGGATGCTGCGCCCATTCAGCGTGATGCGATGGCTCTCAGCCTTCTCTACGGCCAGCACTTTGCCTGCTGTCGGCATTGACCATGGTACGAGATGCCAGCCCGCGCCGGGCATGACCGCTGACCTTGCCGCGCGGTGCAGCCTCCCCGCGGCCAGCAGCACCCTGTGGCGCGCGGGTTTGCGGCGCCTGCGCGCCAGCCATCGATGCCGGCTTATGCTGGCGCGCAGGCGTGGCGGCATGTTTGGCAGTCGCTGCCGGATGACCTCGTCCGCTACTACGCCCGCGACCTTCCCCCTGCCCTGGCCGGCTGCGCCCGCCCTGTACCTTCTCGCCGCCCCCTCGTGGGCTACGCCGTTGAATGGGCTGTGGCTCGGCATCACGATCCGGCTCAAACCCGGGCAGGACATGTTGTTCGATATCTCGTTTGATCAAGCGCTCGATGTCCTGCAGCAGTTTGAATTCATCCACACACACCAGCGAGACCGCAGCGCCTGTCGCGCCGGCACGGCCGGTGCGGCCAATGCGGTGCACATACGCTTCGGAAACATCAGGCAGCTCGTAATTCACCACATATGGCAGCTGGTCGATATCCAGGCCACGGGCGGCGATATCGGTTGCCACCAGTACCTGCACACTGCCTGCCTTGAATTCGGCCAGGGCATTGGTTCTGGCATTCTGGCTTTTATTGCCATGAATCGCGAGCGCGGAAATGTCCGCTTTCGTCAATTTGCCAACCAGGGCATTTGCGCCATGCTTGGTCCGGGTAAACACCAATACCTGCGACCAGTCATGTGTTGTAATCAAATGCACCAAGGCATCCCGCTTTTTATCGCGGTCAACGATATAGACCCGCTGCGAGACCATTTCTGTTGTGGTATTGCGCCGGGCGACCTCCACGTAGGCGGGCGCATTCAGCAGGCCATCGGCCAACGCTTTGATTTCATCCGAACAGGTCGCGGAAAACAACAGGTTTTGGCGTTGTTTGGGCAACAATGCAAGCACGCGCCGGATATCGCGGATAAAGCCCATATCGAGCATGCGATCGGCTTCGTCCAGCACCAGAATTTCGATTTGCGACAAATCCACCGTGCCCTGGCTCACATGGTCGAGCAAACGGCCCGGTGTTGCCACCAGAATATCGACACGGCCTTTCAGCGCCTTGATTTGTGGATTGATGCTGACACCACCAAACATCACCATTGAGTTCAATTTAAGATACTTGCCATAAGTGCGCACGCTTTCTTCCACCTGTGCGGCCAGCTCGCGCGTCGGCGTCAGCACCAGGGCACGAATCGGTGGGCGGCCTGCCGAAGGCCCTGGTCTGGCGCGATTTGCCAAACGGTGCAACAGCGGCAAAGTGAACCCGGCCGTTTTGCCGGTTCCGGTTTGCGCGCCGGCCAGCATGTCACGGCCTTCGAGCACCAGCGGAATGGCCTGCAATTGTATCGGGGTGGGGGTGGTATAACCTGCGTCTTGAATAGCGCGCAAAATATCGGCAGACAAGCCGAGTTCTGAAAATAACATAAGGGGTAACAACTCCTGGTCTGGCATCCAGCCTTGCATGCAGCCTTGAAAAATAAGGGCTGGAACCAGTCGAGGCTGATAGCTTTATTGGGGGGAAATATCAGGCGGAGGATGCTGAATCAGTAACCGGCCCGGCTGACGGCACGCTGACTGATTGGCGCGTACCTAGCATTTGAGGCGCCGAGTATACCACGGCTGACTTGCATCAGCGGGGATATCATTGACAATCTCGGCTCACACTGCATGAGACAAGGTCAAGCTGCAAAAAGTGCAACCACAGGGAGACAAACAAGAAAAAGCCTGTGCAGCATCGCTGCACAGGCCGAATGGCACGACAAGGAGATTGGATCGCTATCGTTTACCAGGCACCAGCGGACGGGCGTTGAGAAACCCCCAGATGAAATCGGTCTGCATGACCGCCATTTTGGGGCGGCTATTGTTATCGTTGTAGAACCAGAAGGGATCGGGAATGCCGTAATGACTGCGGGCATAGCCAAAATCGCTCAGGCTGCGCTCGAATACCGAGAGCGCGAGAAAATTGGCCGAGCCATCGCTATTCACCGCCGCGCCGGCCCTGGCATGGCAGCTGATGCAACTGGAACCATCCATGAACCCTGCCTCGGTGATCGAATTCCCCAACAATGTCGCCTGGCCAATGGAATTGACGAATTCTACCTGTGAGCCCTTGAGACGGAAGTTGCGCCAGGCGGCGTCCTCCGGATCAGGCTCTACCTGGCTGGTGCTGTCACCGCTGCCAATATGCAGCGCAGCCAGCAACTGATCCCATTCCGGGCGGATCGTTTCCAACGGATAGCCCTTATCCGGGTTGAACACGATGCTCGGCGAATTCAAGCGATCGCTGCGCTGGTTGGGTTTGACATAATTATCCGCCGTCCCGTCCGGGCGCGCCTTGTCTGCGCTGGCATAACCATAGGCATCGTTGCAACCGGTGATATCACAGCGGCCGGGCAGGCTGATATGCTCGAAGGACGTCCAAACCCAGTTGGGAATGTCTTTGGAGGACACGTGAAAAGCGACGAGATGATGGATGCCATCCAGGTGACAGCTTTGGGGGGATTTGCTGAGCCCGAGCGCCTGCAGATCGATTTGCGTCTGCAACACCTTGCTGATGTACTGCTTGGAATCGTCCGGCATTCCCAGCGCCACGGCCAGATCATGATGCAGCCAGTTGCTCTTGATCATGATCGCGTCCGGCGGCAAATCCACGCTATACAGCTTACCCGACTGGCCACCCTGTGAAGAATGGTTGACGCCATGGTAAGGGGCATCGCTTTGCAGATTCTGCTGATTGGCCTGGAACACGTCCACGACACCATTGGCGTTATACAAATTGTTGGTGAATAGATAATCGTGAAATACCTGGTTACGGATGGTCAATTCGGCATTGGTCTGGCGTATCACCCGTCCGACACTTTCAGCATCGCCTGGATTGAAGCGCTTGACGATTTCCGCTACCAGATTCCGGGGCTTGCCATCGATTTTCACGTCGGTACAGGCAGGTAGGACGGTTTCGGCAGCGTTCGCTTTGGACGATTCGGGCATGCGCAAACGTCCCAACGGATTGAGTGTATGGTGGAATGGCAGACGGGTATCGCGCCGCAAGGCAGGATCACGCGCTATTTCATGCGCCTCGTCTGTCAACGCCTCGGTCAGGCGCTGTAGCTTGACCGCATGGCGGGTAGCGGGATAAATCGGACAATGCTCGGGATCGTTGTTCGCCGCGCCGGGCTGGCAACAGGCGTTCTTGTCCGGCGACTGACCGGCCCGGCATAACGCATATGGCTGAGAGGGCCAATTGTCGTTCTCATCCGCCCAGTTCGACCAGAATCTGTCCCGCACGACGTCAGCAAACAGCTTCCAGGAGAACATGTCCGGACAAGTCATGGCCGCATTGCTCATCGGCTTGCCAGTCAGTTTGTTGATCGCCACCAGTTCGCCGTCCTTAACCACCATCGAACAGTATTCACGGTCCTTGACAGCCGCCTGGAAATACAAAGTGGCGTCGATATTCGTGGGCGCGTAGGAATCGGCCTGAACGGCAGTCAAGCCACTCAAAAAAATAGTAATGAGGGTGCCAAGATATGTACCAATACGTAAAATCACAGCGCTTCCTTCTGGTTGAGAGAGTATGGAAATAAACCTGCCATCGGATCGTACAACGGATAGCACCCCGCCTTACTCCAGAAATAACGCATGAAATAGGCCTAATTGTGGCCGGCCTGCCAGCGTATCCAGCAGCAACCAATCATCTCCAGCCGCATGAAGCCGCCAGCCACGACCCGGCCGAGGGTTGTTCGTGGGGCCACAAAAGCTTTAGCCGCTACTGCGCCGCAGGGAGGCTCATTCCAGCCTGCAGGGCATTGATAAACCAGCGTAGCGCTTTGCCTCGCCGGCCACGTCGCCAGGCCATATAAAGTGGCGTATGAGTTTCGACGCCCTCTACCCGCAACGCGACCAGCTCGCCACTGGCGAGCGCCTGTTCAATCAAATGCACGGGCAAATAGCCAATGCCAAGACCAGCCTTTTGCGCGGCCACTTTGTCATGCACTGATGGCACTTTCAATGCTGGTTGGCGGCTGAACAACCGATACGTGCTGGCCACGCCATGGCGCGTACTGTCGCGCGCGACAACCGCCCGGTAATCAGCGATTTCCTCGGGTTTGAGGCTGCGCCGAAGCCCGGCCAAGGGGTGCTGCCGGCCGACAGCAAATACCCATGGCATCAGACAATACTGACGGCAGACAAAATCCCGGTGAACGGCCGGCTTGCCAGGCAGGCCGATAGCGAGGTCGGCGCGGTTTTCCTGCAACGCCTCCCAGCCGCCGCTCAATACTTCCTGATGCAAATTGATCTCGATATCCGGCTTGAGTGCAAAAAACTCGGTCAATAGCGGATAAACATGCTCGACACCGAGCGAAGCATCCAACACGATTGAAAGCGAAGATTCCCAGCCGCTGTCTACCTGCCGGGTCATTTCCTCCAATTGCCTGGTTGCATCCAGAATATGCCGCCCCTGTTCCAGCAGAACCCTGCCTGCCGGTGTCAGCACCGATTTTCGTCCCTCACGCGCAAACAGGATCACGCCCAGATCCTGCTCCAGTTTCTGCACACTGTAACTGATAGCCGATGGCACCCGGTGTAATGCCTCCGCTGCAGCTGCAAAAGAACCGCGCCGGTCGATCATGTCCAGCACCACCAGGGCATCGAGGGTAATCGCTTGTGTCGCACTCATAATTGTTCATATTTTTTGAATATAACTCTCGAATTATTCCGCTTTTTAAATTTTTTAAAAACTCTATACTGACAACATCTTAAATAAAAACAGGAGATAAAATATGAAAACATCAGAAATTTTAAACACTCAAGGCAAAACCGATCTCGCCATGCTATTGTTACGCGTGACTGTTGGCAGCATTTTCATTGCCCATGGCGCCCAGAAACTGTTCGGCTGGTTCGGCGGCTATGGGCTTGAAGCCACGGGCGAGTGGATGGCCTCGATCAATCTCACGCCCGGTTATTGGATGGCATGGCTGGCGGGTGCTGCCGAGTTTTTCGGCGGGCTGGCGTTACTGCTGGGATTGCTGACACGCCCCGCCGCGCTGATCACCGCCCTCACCATGCTGGTGGCACTGTTTGCTGTCCACTGGACAAATGGCTTTTTCCTCAGCAACAATGGCTACGAGTATGCGCTGACATTGCTGGTCGCCAGCCTGGTGCTGCTATTGCAAGGCGCAGGCGAATATTCACTCGACCACAAACGCCAGAGCGCCCTTTAATCAACTACGGAGGACACAACACATGGGAATCTTGATCGATGGACAGTGGCATGATCAGTGGTACAAAACTCGGGATGGCGAGTTCGTCCGCGAAAATGCTCAATACCGCCACTGGATCACCGAGGATGGGCGCGCCGGGCCGACCGGAAAAGACGGTTTCGCGGCTGAATCGGGCCGCTACCATCTGTTTGTATCGCTGGCCTGTCCATGGGCGCATCGCACCCTGATTTTCCGGAATCTGAAAAACTTGCAGGCACATATCGGCGTAACCGTGGTTGATCCCAAAATGCTGGCGCATGGCTGGGTCTTCAGCGAAGTTTCGCAGGACAACCCCTTCCCGGCACTGCATTACCTGCACCAGCTGTATACCCGCGTCAAGCCGGATTATACGGGCCGGGTCACGGTGCCGGTGTTATGGGACAAGCAGCGCAACACCATTGTCAGCAACGAATCGGCCGATATCATTCGCATGCTCAACAGCGCGTTCAACGATATCACACGCAACGATCGGGATTTCTATCCCGAGACCCTGCGCGGCAGGATCGATGCCGTCAATGAAGTGGTCTATCACGGCATCAACAATGGCGTCTACAAGGCCGGCTTTGCCACCACCCAACAAGCTTATGAAAAAGGTTACGACAATCTTTTCAAGACATTGGATGAGATCGAAGCCATTCTGGGCGAACACCGTTTTCTGGTCGACGACCAACTGACCGAAGCCGACTGGCGCCTGTTTACCACCCTGCTGCGCTTCGACGCCGTCTATTACAGCCACTTCAAGGCCAACAAGCGGCGTATCGAGGACTATCCGCACCTATCCAATTACTTGCGCGACCTCTATCAGCAGCCAGGCATCGCCGAAACGGTCGATTTCGGGCATATCAAAACCCATTACTACTACAGCCACCCGAGCATCAACCCGACCCGCATCATCCCCAAAGGGCCGGAAATCGACTACACCCGGCCACACAACCGCGAACAACTGTTCACATGATAATATTCTGAAACCTGAGAACCATCTTCACCCACCAGGCAGAACCGGCAGCCATGTCAGCAATCAGACAAGCCTACACATACTGCCCGGCCACATAACCCGAGGACCAGGCCCACTGAAAATTGAATCCCCCCAGGTGACCGGTGACATCCACCACTTCTCCGATAAAGAACAGGCCAGGTTGTTTGCTTGCCTCCATCGTCTGCGAAGACAATTCACGTGTATCCACCCCGCCCCGGGTCACTTCGGCTGTCCGGTAGCCTTCCGTGCCAACAGGTTTAACATGCCAGTCATTAACGGCACTGGCCAGCGCCGCGAGCCGGGCATCGGACAAGTTGGCCAATGGCCCGCTGTCGTTCTGTTCGTCGCAAATGCTTTGGGCAAGCCGCCGGGGCAGGATCTCCGCCAATGCATTGTTGATATGCAGCCTGGGCTGGCTCTGTTTTTGCTCTTTTAACCATGCAAGCACATCCGTGCCCGGCGCCAAATTGATGACGATCGGCTCCCCTTCCTCCCAATACGACGAAATTTGCAAAATGGAAGGGCCGCTCAATCCCCGGTGGGTAAAAAGCAATCCCTCGGCGAACACCCGCTTCCTGAAACGCACATCCGCCTCGACCGAAAGGCCGCTCAACGCCTGACAGCGCGCGAGCAACGCCCCATCAAAAATCAGCGGCACCAGCGCCTCGCGCGGCCGGATCACATGCAGTCCGAATTGTTTGGCCACCTCATAGCCAAAAGGGGTCGCCCCGATCTTGGGAATCGAAAGACCGCCGGTCGCGATCACCAGCGAAGCACAGGTCTGCTCGCCCTGGCTGGTCTTGAGACGATAGCCACCTGCTGCCGCCTCGATGGTGCGCACCTGCACCGGGGTGTCCAGCTTCACACCCGCCTCGCGCACTTCCGTCAACAGCATGGTAATGATCTGTTTGGCAGAATCATCGCAAAACAACTGCCCCAGCTTCTTTTCATGAAAAGCGATGCCATGCTTGCGCACCAGCGCAATGAAATCCTGTGGCGTATAGCGCCTGAGCGCTGATTTGCAGAAATGCGGATTCTGCGAGAGGTAGCACTGCGGCTGGGTATGGAGGTTGGTGAAATTGCAGCGCCCACCGCCGGAAATGCGGATCTTCTCAGCAATCTTGGCCCTATGATCGATCAACCACACCCGCCGCCCACGCTTGCCAGCCTCGATCGCACACATCAGCCCGGCCGCGCCAGCGCCAATGATGATCACATCAAAAGAATGAGACATGGTTGATTGCTTCGGTTATGAATAGATGGGGCGAGCAAGCAGTGTGCTCAAAAAAACCAGACAAACCCGGTATTCTACAAAAATTGGTAGAAGTTCGATTACAAAAGCTGCTGGATTTGCTGCGAATTCAGGAAAGGCAACAGTACCACATCAATAATTTTTCGCTTCATCAGCGAGCTGATGCTCGCAAGAAATCGTATCACCGTAATCCATTTGCCGCTCCCGATCATCCAATAATTTCATTAATTTCTACTTTATTCCCCGCGAGCTATCCTGCTTGACAGTACCAATGGCATCCGTTTCATGAATGCTGTCTCCGATAATCCTGTATTGCTTTTTACTGTCACCAATCTTTGTTCCGATACTATCGGTTGGCAAAATTCGGCCATCCTTCTGAAGGACAAAGTGAGGATTATTGGCATCGATGGTACCGATGGAATCGGCTGGATAGATCCTGGTTTCACTTTTTGCTCTGTCAGCCGAGCTTGTTTGGATCACGCCAAGCATCAAGGCAGCAAATAATACAGTTTTATGCATTCAGGATTTCCCTAAAAAATTAACTGGCTAGTTTTCTGATAATGACTGCTAATGGCTGCAACAGCCTTCTATCTTTAAACCATGACCACCTGGCTGGCCGATAGCCATCCGAATTCCTTGGAACCATGAAATATTCACCATAATGCGGCAATGACTGGCGGTTAGATTATTATGGCAAATAATATGAAAAAAGATTGTACGGAAGTATATGGAATTTATGTTCTACTGAAATTTCACCGTTTTGCTCTAATTCTACTTTGTCAGATTATTCCAAAGCCCTATTTTGCCTGACAGAAGACTGCTTTGCGCTGAATCTCCTCTGATGCCGCTTGTGAATAATTTCAGCCAATTCCTCGGCTGTGAGCTGTT
>NZ_JBEUDO010000042.1:0-24871 GCF_050584665.1 Nitrosomonas sp. ANs5 | reverse complement strand
TAACATCAGACGGAAAGTGCGCAAGCGCAGACGGAATCATTCCATGTCCCAACACCCCCGCGGCAAGGCCCTGCGAACCATGTTGCCATCCAGATGCGTTTCGGCAACAATACATCGCTACAACTGGCATGACGCTGAAGCCGCAGGTTTATTTCCCACGCATGAACATCTTATCCAGTTCGGCAAGACTGATCTCAAACCAGGTTGGTCGGCCGTGATTGCATTGATCGGAACGCTCGGTCGCTTCCATTTTACGGAGCAGCTCATTCATTTCGGTGATTGTCATGACTCGATTGGCACGTACGGCACCATGGCAGGCCATGGTAGCCAACAGCTCGTTACGACGGGCCGTAAGCAACTGATCCGGGTTCCCTTCCCTGATTTCGTTCAATATATCGCGTACCAGTTTTTCGATATCCGCGTGCTGCAATATGGCCGGGACTGCGCGCACAACCAGCGTCGTTGCCGAGAGCACGGTCAATTCCAACCCCAGCTTCTGCAAAGCCGCCTGATTCTCCTCAACCGTGGCAATATCCAGGCTATCTGCATGGAATGTAACCGGTATCAACAACCTCTGCGTGGGCAGCGCCTGCTGGTCCATTTTCGATTTAAGCGTTTCATAAACAATTCTTTCATGGGCGGCATGCATATCGACAATGATCAGACCCTGCGCATTTTGGGCCAGGATATAAATGCCATGCAGCTGCCCCAAGGCAAAACCCAATGGCGGAATATTTGCTGAGGATTCCCTCGGCATGGGCTGGCCAGGTTCAGTTTGCCTGTGGGCTTCATCACCAAACAGGACCTGATAAAAAGTGGCAGGCTGCGCAAGCGCATTGGACGGCAGATTCGACTGCCGGAGATAACCCGCGCCGGCATGACCCTGATGATCCGGCCGGATTACGGCAGAAGATGGTTCGGGTGAAACTGTTGGCTGTGCCTTGATCGCACTGCGTGGGGATGCCAAAGCCTTGCTCACACCATGATAGATAAACTGGTGCACTGCGCGCCCATCACGAAAACGTACCTCGATTTTGGTCGGATGGACATTGACATCGACCGACTCTGGCTCGACATCGAGATACAGGACGAACGCCGGATGGCGATCCAAATGCAGCACATCACGGTAAGCTTCCCGCAGAGCGTGAGTAATCAGCTTATCCCTGACAAAGCGGCCGTTGACAAAAAAATATTGCATATCGCGCGTGGCGCGTGAGTAAGCCGGCAACGCAAGCATGCCCTGCAAACCAATGCCTGCTGAGCGCTCACCGACCCAGGTCGCAGCTTGCGCAAATTCTTCACCCAACACTTCACGCACACGCCGTTCACATGCCATCGCTTGCCAGTGACTGCGCAATTTGCCGTTATGCCGCAGGGTGAAAGCAATGCCAGCATGAGACAGTGCCATGCGCCGGAACACTTCTTCGCAATGCGCAAATTCGGTCGCCTCGGTTTTGAGAAATTTTCGACGTGCTGGCAAGTTAAAGAAAAGATCCCGGATTTCCAGAGTCGTGCCAACCGGATGAGAAGCCGGTTCAGGCTGAGAAATCTGCCCGCCTTCCGCCTGGATCTGCCAGGCATGTTGCGCGTCTGATCGCTGACTGACGAGCTGCAAATATGATACGGAAGCGATGCTGGCCAGACCTTCTCCACGAAAACCCAGGCTGGTTATTTTCTGCAAATCCACCTGATTGCTGATCTTGCTGGTTGCGTGACGCATGAGAGCCAGTGATAGTTCATCGCTGGGAATTCCCATGCCATTGTCACTGACACGAATCTGTTTGAGTCCCCCTTGTGCAATCGTTACCGCAATATCGGTTGCACCGGCATCGATGGCATTCTCCAGGAGCTCTTTCAGCACAGAAGCCGGGCGCTCGATCACCTCCCCGGCTGCAATTTGATTGATCAGACCATCTGGGAGCAGTTTGATTGCGCTCATCTCCTCCCCCGTTCAACTGCCAGTTCACGCCTTGGAAATATCAAAATCAGCCTTTCCCTGTTTCAACATAAATGATGTGATGACACTGTGGCAAGTGCCGGCAAAGCACGATTGCCATCACAGCTTTGATTGATTCAATCATTATACTCGCCTGAAGTTATGGTACGCTTAAAGCTACGGGTATTTAACCTGGGAGACTGTCCAAGAATAGACTGATCTACTGCGGACGATTCTGGCTGGCTGGATTTTCCGATCCTTTTCGTTGAATAGAACGACTATTCGCCTCAAATGATCGAAAAATCCAACTCAACCAGCCTCGCCCTCGCTACGATCGCTATTCTCGGACAGCCTCCTAGCCGGGAGTAAGCCGGACAGAGGGGACGCTGGTCAGCAAGTGCAAGCGGGAAAAAGCCATGATTTGAGTTGTCTGGTGCAACAATCATCGCGCCACCGAGACCGAAGCACCGAAGCAAAAGATGATTCATTTACCCCCCAATCCGGCAAGCTCCTCAATGCGCCGGCATCATTCTTCCACTTGATGCCGGGTTTCAGGGATTAGCCATAAAATTATCATGACACAAGACGAACAAAAACAGGCGGTCGCTCAGGCTGCCATACAACATGTGCCGGTTGGCAGCGTGATCGGCGTCGGCACTGGTTCAACAGCCAATCTTTTTATTGATGAACTGGCCAAGATCAAGCACAAAATCGAAGGCGCGGTAGCCAGCTCCGAAGCGACTGCTGAGCGTCTCAAAAAGCACGGGATTGACGTCCTGGACCTTAACTCTGTCTCGGATTTGCCGGTCTATGTGGACGGCGCGGATGAGATCACCCGCCACTTGCATATGATCAAAGGAGGCGGTGGCGCCTTGACGCGTGAAAAAATCGTGGCCGCAGTCGCCAGAAGATTCATATGCATTGCTGATCAAACCAAACTGGTCGATATATTGGGGAAATTCCCCCTGCCTATCGAGGTCATACCGATGGCGCGCAGTTATGTAGCACGTGAAATTGCATTGCTGGGCGGACAGCCGGCATTGCGTCAAGGATTCAAAACCGATAACGGCAACGTCATCCTAGATGTGCATAATCTTCAAATCATGAACCCGGTCGAGCTGGAAACCACGCTCAACCAAATGACGGGCGTTGTAACCAACGGACTATTTGCCAGAAAAGGTGCCGATCTATTGCTGCTGGGCACCGATCACGGCGTGGAGACCATCACGGTTTGACCGGCTGTCGAGAATGCATGGCAGCGAAGCGAGCGGATTGCACGGCTCGCTGCCATGGTTCACGCGTATCTTCCTGGTACAGCAGCCTTTGCAATAAAAGCATCATCATTTGCACATAAAATCGCATAATCGCTTCCCTGCAGGGTCCAAAAATGAACCACAAAGAGCATATTTCAAAAAAATTTGACGCCGACCTAGAAGATGTTCGCACGCGTGTATTACAAATGGGAGGACTGGTTGAGGAACAGATCGAACACGCCATCGAGGCATTGACTGAAGGCAATGAACACATGATCGAACAGGTGATCGACAACGATCATCGTGTCAACGCCATGGAAGTCAAAATCGATGAGCTCTGCTGCCAGATCATCGCACGCAGACAACCCGCTGCCGGTGATCTGCGCATGATTATGACCGTCATCAATACCATCACCGATCTGGAACGAATGGGAGACGAAGCCGCGAAAATCGCGCGCATGGCAAAGCTGATTTATTCCGCCGATCGCATGTACGTCCCGCGCTTTGTTGAAATCAAGCATATCGCCAACATCGCCATTAACATGCTGCACAAGGCACTCGACGCTTTCGCCCGGCTGGATCCGAATGCCTCGGCAGAAATCGTGCGTCAGGATGAACAAGTGGATGAAGAGTTCCGCTCGATTATTCGCCAATTGATCACTTTCATGATGGAAGACCCCCGCAAGATCTCTACCGCGATCGAAATTCTTTTTGCGGCCAAGGCGATCGAACGAATCGGTGATCATGCGAAGAACATGTCTGAGTACGTGGTTTACATGGTCAAAGGCAAGGATGTACGTCATGTCACGGCAGATGAACTCGAACATGAAATAAGAAAATAAGCCTCCTTAACCGCGCACAAGTCAACAGTCATGCATGAATACTCAACGCTTGCCGCAGTTGATTTAGGTTCCAACAGCTTTCACTTGCAAGTGGCACGGGTCGTGGACAAGCAGCTTTATCCACTGGACAGTCTGAAAGAAATGGTACAGCTCGCGGCTGGACTCTCCGCCGACAAAATGCTCGATGAAGCGTCCCAGAGTCGTGCAATTGCCTGCCTTGAACGCTTTGGCGAGCGCTTGCGTGGTTTTCCGCTACATGCGGTTCGGGTGGTCGGTACAAATTCGCTGCGCGTTGCCAGAAATGCAGCCAGTTTTCTCGATAAAGCCGAGCAGGTACTGGGCTTTCCAATTGAAATCATCGCCGGTCATGAGGAAGCGCGCCTCATTTACCTGGGTGTCGCGCATAGCCTGCCGGCTGCCGATAACAATCGGTTTGTCATCGATATCGGGGGAGGCTCGACCGAACTCATTATCGGCCACCAACTGGAATCCAGAAAACTGGAAAGCCTTTATTTCGGCTGTATCAATCACAGCCTGCGATTTTTTCCTGATGGAAAAATCACCAAAGGGGCGATGAAGCGTGCGGAGCTCGCTGCACGTACAGAGCTGCAAGCGGTCTCAGCCGAGTTCTCTTCTACCCACTGGCAGGAAGCCTATGGCGCATCCGGTACCGCACGCGCGATCGCCCGCATTCTCAAGCTGAATAACTATCAAGAAAATGGCGACGACGAATCCATTACACCAGCTGGGCTGGAAAGGCTGCGCGAAACGCTGATCAAAATCGGTGATACCAAGAAACTCAGCCTCAACGGATTGAATCCCAGGCGCAAACAAGTGATTGCAGGTGGATTTGCCATCCTGTCAGCAGCCTTCACCGAACTGCGCATCGAGCGCATGGCAGTCACGACCGGCGCACTCCGCCTGGGTGTGCTCTATGACATGCTGGGCCGCTTCCACAAGGAAGACATGAGGGAAGTATCCGTGCAGGAATTTATGCAACGCTATCGGATCGATCCGGTTCAGGCTGCCCGCATCGAATCGCTGGCGATATTCTTCGGCAAGCAGCTGTTGGCCCACCACCCCGACGAAGAAGAAGCGGAAGATGCCCTGAAACTGCTAGCCTGGGCAGCTCGTCTGCATGAAATCGGCATTTCAGTCGCGCATACCGACTATCACAAACATTCGGCCTATATTCTCGACAATGCGGATATTCCCGGTTTCTCCAGAATGGAACAAAGACAGCTTAGCCAGCTGGTACTCTCACACCAGGGTTCACTGACCAAGGTCAGGGATTTTCTCGCCGATCCCATTGATCTCTCCCGTTCAATCGCCTTGCGATTAGCGGCCATTTTTCATCGCAGCCGCACACACATTGACTTGCCGGAAATGTCATTATCGATCGGCAACCAATGCTGCCGGCTATGCATCCCGCAAACATGGCTGGAATGCAACCCATTGACCGAGACCCTGCTGAGTAGTGAAACCGAGGCATGGTCCAAAGTCGACATCAATTTCCGCATCGCGGATCCTTCCGGCAGGAAACCTGCCTGATCCCACTAAAGCTAGGAGGCTGTCCGAGAATAGCGATCGCAGCAAGGGCGAGGCTGGTTGAGCGGGATTTTTCGATCATTTGAGGCGAATAGTCATTCTATTCAACGAAAAGGATCGGAAAATCCAGCCAGCCAGAATCGTCCGCAGTAGATCAGTCTATTCTCGGACAGCCTCCTAGCACTCCGTTCCGTCAATTAGCTTACAAATGAAATCGATGGATTCGCCTGCCAGGCTAGGCGCAAACCGCAGTCATAGCCGTAGCTATGGCGAGGATTTGCAACAACGCATGACAGGCGAAGGCACGATTTCATGTAAGCGGTTTGGCGGAACGGAGTGCTAGCGCTGCCAGCATTCTGCAGCGGTCACCGTTGCGCTTGCGTCAGCACCTCTTGCACCCGTGTGTGTCAGCGTCAGCATGCCGCAAATGTCATCGGCCATGCCGCCCACCGGGATCGCCTCCAGGGTGTAGGCGTTGTGCGTCGGCATCGCTGATGCAAACTGAATCCTGTATTTGGCCACACCTGCTCTGGGCGCCTGTGTCACTGCCAGCACAAACATGTCGCCAGCACTATTTCGATCGTAACGATTTGCCTCAGTAAAATTTCGTTCCAATGATTGCGCCATCTCCAGGAGGATGACCTTGGCTTCCGACCGGTGCACACGCCGGACATGTTCCTGATAGGCAGGATAGGCGAGCGAGGCAAGGATACCGGTCACTGCCACTACAATCAGGAGTTCAATCAAAGTAAATCCACTATTTTTGGCTTGCATCCAGGCAAATACCATTTTGCGCCCTCCCTATGCGGATCTAAAAGTCTGTCACTGTATCTGTTTCCAGGATCGGCGCGGCCAAGGTGCAGGGTTGCGGATGATGATAGTTTCCACCCCCCCCGAAGTGGTCGCCGCCAGGATATGAATGGAACCGCCCGCGTCCATCACGACCGGTTGCCCGCGTATGCCCTCTGAACCCATGCCGGCCACCCTGTCGTCATCACTGTCGAATCGGCCATCGGCATTGGTATCGAATTGGGGCACGGTCGGCATGCCCCCGGTCTCAGCGTCCAACAGCATGACCCAATGTCGGCCACCCGCTTCGCATGGATCACGGGAAGGAATCAGCGTCGTGAAAACAATCCGTCCGTGACTCAATACTGGCATCATGACTGTACGCTCCCCGTCCGGCGCCGCCATCGAGGGCGCCAGCAAATCGATATACCAACCACGCTTGGCCTGCCAGTTGACACTCTCATTCGACACACTTCGTTTAGCTGAAGCCGTCGCCGTTTCAGTCGTAATCGTCTGCGCCTGCAACACGCTGCGGTCTGTTTCTGGAATTCTACTGCCGTTGTCCCAGATTCCGTAAAGACTCTGCACCCGTGTATCACTACGGTCTCCTGCAGCCATAAACTGGCCGGTGCCAAAAAAGATGGCATACCCGCCACCAGTATGGTAGCCAATCTCCAGCGGGGATGTGATGGGCTGCACCTGATTGTCCGCGTTTCTGGCTGTAAACAAGGGATGGTTGCTGCTGCCGGATTGATACGCCACACCCCATTGGGCTGGATCGCTATGCGATAGATCGAACTTCCAAACATTGCCTTGCAGATCTCCGGCATAGACGATATCGATGCGCTTGTCGCCATTGCTATCGACCAGCGCCGGGCTGGAAAGACCGTTATGGATACTGGCATTGGTGGCAATTTTCTTGATCAGTTCACCAGTCTGCAGGTTGACGATCAATAAATAAGCCTGGTCACTGTCGCTGTTATAGCCATTGCCGATAATCGCGGCCCAGTCACCATTATTCAACAGCGCAATCTTTGCCTGACCATAGACATATCCCAAATCGGGATCGGAAAACTCCCAGAGCACGGATGCTGCAGAAAAACTTTCTGGGGTGGTAATATCCAGTGCGAATACAGTTTTTCCACCACCGCCCAATGTTCCCAGCAGAATCGTCTTCCAGCCACTCGGCACACCCATATAGGCATCGCCGGCATAAGCGTTGCCATCGACATAAGGGCGGTATGCATAATCGGGTGAAGTAAGCCGGCTCAGATTTGCATAAACCGATTCGGGAACGTAAGCGAACAGTTCTTTGCCGGTTCCGGCATGAAAAGCATGCAGCATGCCATCGTTGGCACCGGCATAGATGACCGGCGTACGACTGGTATTCATATGGACGTAGGCAGGATAGGAGGCCTGACCGGGCATGTCCGCAGGGAAAGCACCATAACCGAAATCCAGGGCCTGCACGTACAATAAATCAGAATTGACGATCGCACCCAGCACACCATTGTCACGCTGACGCAACATGCCACCCCGATTCACTTCAGCGGTTTGATCACCGCGCAACCAATTTAGGCGTGACGCTCCCAATCCATCGTTGTCCCCTGCCATATTTGTATTCAGGGCCAGCTGCTGCTGAACAGATAGCTGGGTAAAGTTGGCTGCGGTAAATGCCAGGCCCTGTGCGCCATTGCGCGTGTAGACCGAACGGCTGGCATGCCCTGGCAATTGCCCAGAGGCTTCCCAGCGCATGGCGCCGGGCGATGCGTCAGACGCCAGAGTGAATGCAAAAAGTTGGCCGCTCCAATCCGAACTGTTGAATTTGGCCTGATAGACTTGCGCATCACCGGCAGCGCGGCTGGAATTGGTCGTGACTGCGGCAGTCCCTGAATCCACGCCGACAAACCCTGGATTGAGAGCATCATGCATTCTGCCAGCAGAAGAGAGGAGATCAAAGGCACTGAAAAACCTGCCGCGACTGTTGACTGCGGCATGCCAAAGATCATCGATTTTCTCGGCATAGTGGTGATCGGGCATCGGATCAGGCCAGCTCTCCAGCCCGCTCGGCAAGCCGGTGCGTGTCCCGTAAGCATCCACCCCAATCACGAAATTCACCATATGCTGCCAGAAGGCTGGATTCCTGGCATTGATCGGCACCTTGTTCTCAAGATCAGGCCGTAGATCATTTTTCCAGTAGTGCATCGCCACATCGGCGAGCGTATCACTGTAACCATCCGCATAAGGCAAGGCGGGTTCATACTGATAGGTCGCTGGCGCAGCATGGGGTCGATGATGGGTATGACTCGGGCCAGCCGTATTGTCCGCATTGCCTATCCCGGCAGGCGCCACGCCATTCCAACCACCATCTGTCACCAGGATATGGTAATTCTGCCGGCATGCTGCCTGGATACCGCCACTCTGGCCTGGTGTGTCGCTCCACGGACCTTGATCATCGGTACGCATCAAATACCGGCCGACATTATTCATGGCCTGTCGCAAAGGTGAATTCAGTGTCGAGATAGTGTGCCCGTAGAGCATATTGTAGAAAGCGTCTCGATGTGCATCGGAAAATTCCCTGACACCAGTAACCAGCGTTTCCGTTGTCCGCCCATCCACATTGCCGCTGCCCTGGTTGATGGCAGCAAACCCCACACGCGCATTGTCGCCTTGAGTGGCGAACACCCGCCCCACTACCGCCCGTGCCAGCAAAATACGGGAGCGGTAATAGGTATACCAGTTCGCGAAATTCTGAATTTCTTCCGCATAGCTGCAAACAGGCGCTGCGGCACAATCAGTTCTGTCAGGGCCGCTATCGTAATACGGTCGAGCGGCTTTGATTTCAATCCGGGAATAACTGCCAGCAGCGTTGATAGCCCCACCGTGGTACTGAAAATAAACTGCGGGAAAGAAAGTGCGAGTCTCTGCCGACCCGCCGCTGCCACTATCGAGCCAGTCAGCATGCTGGGTGTTGTCCGCAAGCAAATCCCGGCAGCCTGCACCTGTATTGTATGGATTATGCGCTGCACAGACTGTGTCTGCGTCACGCATCAACGTACCATCTGCCTGGCTCCAGGGAAGATAGCGAACAGCTGGATCATAGTAGACCTTGTTGATGGCGCTGGTACGCAGCATGGCGGCGCGCCAATTGTCTGGATCAAAATCGACCACCCGGTTGGCATGGTCATCCCCGCCATAAACACCCACCGCTCTCGGGTAAACAAAACGCACATCCTCCACAATCAACCCTTCGGGCACAATTTCCGACTGCATCGAACCTGAATCATCTAACGTTACAATGATGTTCGGATCAATGGCTGGCATCAAGGACAGCGGCACATCGACCAGGGGCAGAGCAGCCAATGCCTGCAGTGGCATCCATAGCAGCCATCCCCCTGTCAAATAGCATCCAGCTGTAGCTGGCATATTCTTCCCGGCTGACACCATAGGCCTATCGTTGATAAGTGCTCTGCAATAACACCACAGCCGACCGGGTTCCGCCCACCCCTCGGGCAATGATGCGAAACAGGTTCGCATGCGCTGAAGTGCCGGATTGCTGTGCACTGCCGCCTGATCCCATGACAGGCACACTCACCAGTTGCTCGATCACATATCTTGGCTGACTGGTTACATCATCGACAATGCCCTCAGCCAGCCTGCCATGGAGCTCCCATTCAGACCAGCCAACAGGATCCGGTGCCGGCGCAAATACATAATGATAAAGACCACCAGACCCATCAAAAGCTGGCAGCGCGGCTTGTTGCAAGTATGCTTCTGCCGAACGCAATGCGGCTTCCGCTGCCTGGAAGGCCATTGTTTCATCGCGCAGATTACCTGCCATTCTTTCTTCCAGCAGTGTTCCCTGCAGGGCACTCGTTCCCAGAAAGGTCAGGACAATCAGAAAGATGAGACCTGTCAGCAGCACGATGCCACGTTGTGTGCAAGGAAACGTTGCCATTTTATCCACAATCATTGATCCGGCCTTGCCAGCCCGGTTGGTCGCAATTCGCATACCCCACATTTTTTATCAGAAGAACAAGTTTTCGACTTCATATTCATCTTGTTTATGGTGGGGATGGCGCTACCACGCCCTGTCTCGTGACTTGGAAACCGTATATTTCAGCCTGCTCAACCAATATTCCCAGATCAGGAAGTCCGGTTACGCAGCGCGATCACTGTTGAGAATGTCCGCCTGAGCCGCCGATCCGTAGCTGTGGTCGTCAGACCGTTGAAGCGATAGGTTTGCGGATAGCTGACTATCCCGTCCTCCAATGACTGCATCAGTAGGCTGATGCGCACGCTGACCACAGTCCCCCAGTCCACCACCTGATCAGCAGACCGGTAAACATCCGCCGACCGGTTCCCATCCAGATCCTCTCCATACTGAATTTGCATATTCTGTACCCCTTCTATCAGTTCCTCAGCGGCCATCGTTCCCCTTTTCCAATACAGGGCTGGCATTTTGTTGGGGTTGTTTCGGATGTAGTAAGTGCGTGTCTGCATGCGCATCACTTCGCCATCGGGATATGTTTTGCCCAAAGCCCGGGTCCGGTTACCCGGCGCACCCGTTCCGGTATCATGCGCCAGAATATCCTGCCCCGCAGACACATACCTATGCGTGACCTGAAAAATGGCAGCGGCAACACAGTCAGCCACCAATACAATATCGCCGACTTCCAGCCCGCCGCCTGCCGATACCTTGAGATCGGCCGCACCGGGCGGGTTACTCTCCGGATGTGACAGGACTCGATTTTCACCCCCATCAACACCCCGCACGACAATAATATCCCGCCCGCCCAGGGGGCTCGGTATCGTGCCGGCCGAAGATGGCAATGCTGGCATCCAGGCACTCGACCCAATGGCCTCAAACCCTTCCAACGGCAAACCAAAGTTCCATAAAAAATCTGTGGCGTTATCCAAAGTGTTGTTGAGTCCCGCATCACTTCCTCCACACCCTTGATAACCTGCCATACGTATATCCCTGGATAGAATCTGAAATGCGTAACGCGCATTTTCCTGAATTCTTGCCAGCGCCTCGTTGACACGGTAAGTGCGCTGACTGGAAAATAACATCACACTCAGTCCCTCCAGCAGCACCAGTCCAATCGTCAGCGCCACCATCATCTCAACCAACGTCAACCCCCGTTCCTTGCGGATAAATGTTCGAATACCCGCACACCGGCTCATGACGTCTTCACAACCGAGTTGCCATGACCAGTTGCTGAGCAGGCAAGGCACCACGGCTGTCATCCCATTGAATGGTAATGGTCACTTTATTGCTGGCGTCCACATCGATCGCACCAGTTCCGGCAGGCAAGCTTAATGCCAACTCATTCAGCCACTGGATCAAGTCCTGCTCCGGAATCGTACTGCCAGCAGGCTTGGCTGCGCCAATCGCAAGGTTATAGTAACCCTGGCCGGCTTCGCCCCGATTGGCCCGCATACTGTCCAGCATGCTGTAGGCCAGCATGGAGGCCATCGAACGGAAACTCGCGCTTTGGCTGTAGGTCAGCCCTATCGATTGCAAACCTGCCAATCCAAGCAGACCGACTCCCAGAATGATAACTGTCACCAGGATTTCCAGCAGACTGAAGCCTGCCTGCATCGCCTGATGGGTGCGCTGTTTTAATTTCAGCATGTGAACGCCACGCCATCCACTCTTGGCCGGCCCGAATGATTGATGATGATTCTTCGCCCTTGGTCGGCATGACAAAGATAGAACGAGCCGTTCGGCAAATTTCCACTGCCGCGACTGCGCCCGTTTGGCAGGAATGAGATCCAGTTCTTGAACTGGTTATCGGCCTTGAGTGTCATGCCGTGCAGTCCCGTAAAGACCCTCAGCACCTGGTCACCGGCATCAATCGTGCCAACCTTACCGCCATCGCTGAAAATCAACCATCCATTCTGCCAGTCACCCGTGTCGATGCAGCTGCCACCATCCGCACTTTTACAGATAGTAACCCTCATACCCCGCTTCACCGCCTCGGAGCGGGTGTAATGAAGCGAGGCCAGTAATTCATTGGCCCGCGCAGACAGTTGTGTCCGCGCCATCAATGTTTGATAACCCGGCACGGCAATGGAGACCAGAAGAGCAACAAGGCTGAGAGTAATCATCTGCTCCAGCAGGGTGAAGCCTTTGGGAATAGATTCAGTCATCACGGTTCAATATCCCTATTATGCGTGAAAAAAACTGTTTCTTCGGAAATGCCGCATGCAATCCACCGGATCCGTCGCGACCATGACAACATTTCTATCGGCCCGAACATGGGGTGCATAGCTGCGCTAACGACTTATGCACCAGGGTTCTTTAGATTTTTGTATAGCGGCTGATTCGATTACCCTCAGCGACTTCGATTCCAGTTAAAGTCTTTATATTTACTTGTCGATAATAGAGATCGGAGGATTTTATTTTATCAATTGCACATACATTTTCTTCTGATTTTGAATACTCTTTAACCAGACACCCATCAGCACTCAATTTCTGGGAATTCAAGAAGCACAAGGAAAGACATTTGAGAAGAAATGTAAAACATGTGTTTTAAATGGAGCTTTATTAAATGATAACAACGCAATTCGGTGATTCGGATAAATATCCAGCGCTGACGGGTCATCAAAAAAGCAAGAATCAGATATTGAATGGTATGGATAACGGTTTTATCAACCTGCTTATTGGTGATGTGGCGTTCATGCGCAATCACTCTAAAGGCGGCAACGATACATTACTAGGTGGAAATAACAGTGACGGTGGCATTTTAGTCAATGGCCTCATAGGCGACTCTGGGCTGATGTTCAATCACTCGCAAGGCGGTAATGATACGCTTTTGGGCGGCAACAACAGTCATGGCGGTTTACTAGTTAACGGCCTAGCCGGTGATTCTGGCGTGATGTTCAATCATGCCAAAGGTGGTAACGATGTGCTGACCGGTGGTAATAACATCAATGGTGCCGTTATCAATGGACTGGCAGGTGATGCGGCGCTGATGTTCGATCATTCCAAAGGCGGCAATGACGTGCTGGTTGGCGGCGATAATGCAGGTGTCGGGAGCGTCATAAATATCCTGACCGGCGATGCTTTAGGGATGTTTAACCACGCCAAGGGTGGTAATGATGAGTTAATTGGCGGAAATAATCTTGGTGCAGGGCATGTCGTCAATATTCTTGCTGGTGATGCCTTGATTATGTCAGGTCATGCTAAAGGCGGCAACGACATACTTCGGGGCGGAGATGGTAATGGCGAGATTGGGAATACCGTCACCAATTATCTGTATGGCGATGCCAGAGAAATCAGCGTTTCTATTACTATCGACGAGATCCTGGACAAGTTCAATGAACTGACAGGCATCAACAGCAACGACATCCTGAACACTGCCATGGATCGTCTTCCCGACAATATTGCCGGCATAAATTTTTCTGAATTCGCTGCCAGCATCGAAAGCAAGCTTAATCTCAACAAGAAAGCGCATGTCAAGGCCGGCAATGACATTCTGATCAGTGGAACCAACGCAACCGATCATATGTGGGGAGATTTTGGCGACCCTAGCATTACGCAGGGCGGCGCGGATACTTTTGTTTTCTTGAATAACTTTGGCAATGATTTTATTTATGATTTTCGCCAAAGCGATGGAGATCAGATCATATTTGCTGTCACTGGTGTGTCGGCTTTTGATGATCTGGCTATCGAAGACAATGGTGTTAATACCACCATCACAGTCGATGTTGACGGAACAGCCCATGGCACGGTCACCTTGGTTGGGGTTTCCGGAGTGGATCTATCAGGAGATATCGGCTTTGTTTTCTAATTTTGTCATCAAACGGCCTCTTTGCAGGCCAGGCCGATAACGCATCGCTTCAACAAACAAAATGTACAAAAGGGCAGAAAGCCAATCACGGCCTTCTGCCCTGCTTCACATACATGCATTTTTTGTTACATCTGATGCGACTCAATGATCATGATCATCATGACTCATTTCCATCGATTGCAGTTGTTTCAGTTGCTCGGTTGTCAGCACTTCATGCACTGCTTTTCGTTCCCGAACATGGTGTTTGACCATGGCGCTGAATTCCTTCACATGCGTTTTTCCAAGCTCATGTATGGTTTCTTCGTCACTTCCGGGATCCATAATCGCTTTGCGGAGCGCTTTCATGCTCTGCTTCATACTTTCTTTAAGGCGCTTATGTTCCTTATCGTCCTTCATGTGCTGGCGTGCGATTTTCCCAAGCTGCTCATCTGAAAGCCCGAGCTCATCGGCATGGGTAGCGACAACATGCGCATAACCATGGTGCCCATGTTCCTTGTCTTTCTTGGCTTTCTTGTCACCACGCTTATCGCCACCATGCTTACCACCGCCATGTTTACCACCACCATGACCGCCGTGAGCGTCCTGACCACCGTGACCGCCGTGACCAGCATGATCTGCCTGACCTTGTCTTTTCCTGCCCTCCCCTCGGCCTTCACCGCGGCCTTCACGCTCCTGATGCTGATGCGCTTCAGCCACAATAAGCGGTCTGACTTGGTCCTGACTGGGGGACAGATCCATCATGGAAGACGTGGCCGAAGTCGCCCAAGCGGAAGTTGCGAACAAGGCACCCACCAAAAGGGACAGACTGGTCGATCTGATATTCATAATTGTTCCTCCTGTTTTAGAAAGCGTGGAAATACAATATCACAGCTTATAGGGTATGCCGCACAAATTTAGCAATACCAACAACATCAAATCTGAAATACCAGATTGCACGAAATATGCATTTTTCCGGCAGCATGTTACAGCCTTGCCTCCCTTGGATTGATCGGCAAGCGAATCGACTCTGTACCCTGTTTGCGGGATGGCTATAATCGTACATCCTGAACACATTATCAACCATCACCCGCGGCACTCATGGACTCTGACAAAACAATCAAAGAGCATTTACAGGCTTTGCGCGCGGAAATTGCCGCGCATGATTATCGCTACTACGTACAAGATGCGCCCACCATTCCGGATGCGGAATACGATCGGCTGTTCCGAACGCTACAGCAGCTTGAACAACAATACCCTCACCTGATCACACCGGATTCTCCCACCCAGCGGGTGGGGGCGCCACCATTGAAGGCATTTGGTCAACTCGCGCATCACACCCCAATGCTGTCTCTGACCAACGCATTCACCGAGCACGAAGTCAGGGCTTTTGACCGGCGCATCCGGGATGCATTTGCTATCGATCTGGTCGACTATGCAGTCGAACCCAAATTCGATGGCCTGGCTGTCAATCTGATTTACGAAGACGGCATTTTCACAAAAGGCGCCACCCGCGGGGATGGTTACACCGGGGAAGACATCACTTTGAATCTGCGCACCATCCCATCCATTCCGCTGCGATTGCAAACCTCACATGCAGAAGGTCTGCTAGAGGTACGCGGCGAGGTGATTATGCTAAAAGCTGATTTTGAACGTCTGAATCAACAGCAGCAGCAAAAAGGTGAAAAAAACTTCGTCAATCCGCGTAATGCCGCCGCCGGATCATTGCGCCAACTCGATTCTGCCATCACTGCCACACGCAAGCTGACCTTCTATGCATATGGAATAGGCACCAATCAGGTTAACAACCTGGTTCTCAGCCAACATAGTGAGATCCTCGCCTACTTGGTATCACAACGATTCCTGGTCGCACAGGAAAGTGTCACCGCCACCGGCATCGACGCATTATTGGCCTACTATCATAAAATACAGGCAATGCGCGCATCGCTGCCTTACGACATCGATGGCGTCGTCTACAAAGTAGACCATTTGTCACAACAGGAAAAGCTGGGGTATGTCTCGCGCGCACCGCGCTTCGCCGTTGCCCATAAATTTCCGGCACAGGAAGCCGTGACCGAGTTACTCGCCATAGAAATTCAGGTGGGACGAACCGGTGCCATGACACCCGTCGCGCGGCTTGCGCCGGTTTTTGTGGGCGGCGTAACGGTCACCAACGCCACACTGCATAACGAAGATGAAATTCAGCGAAAACAGATCGCAATCGGCGATAAAGTCATCGTCCGGCGGGCGGGAGATGTCATCCCGGAGGTTGTCGCAGCCGTACCCGGAGAGCGTTCATCAACCGCTCAGCCTTTTGTCATGCCGGTCCATTGCCCTGTATGCGGATCGAAAGCAGTACGTCTGCCGGGAGAAGCAGTCACCCGTTGCAGCGGTGGCTTATTCTGCCCCGCGCAACGAAAACAAGCCATTCTCCATTTCGCCGCTCGCCGTGCCGTGGATATCGATGGGCTGGGTGAAAAACTGGTCGATCAGCTGATCGAGCGCGACCTTGTCCGAACCCCCGCCGACTTATACCGATTGGATGTCAAGACCTTGTCGCAACTGGAGCGCATGGCCGACAAATCCGCCTGCAACCTGATCGCGGCAATCGAACAAAGCAAACAAACCATTTTCCCGCGCTTTATTTACGCACTCGGTATCCGCCATGTCGGCGAGGCAACGGCCAAAGCGCTCGCGCGCCATGCCGGCACCCTTGACCAACTCATGTGCATGCCGCTGGGACAATTGCAGCAAATTCCGGATATTGGTCCGGTCGTCGCGCAAAGCATCGAGGATTTCTTCGCCGAACCACACAACCGGGAAGTCATCGAACAGCTGCGCCAAAGCGGCCTACGCTGGGAAGAAGGCAGCAATGCTGTCAAACCACCATCCGCCCGCGATAATCCGGCGATTGCCGGCAAAGTCTTTGTGCTGACCGGCGCCCTGCCAAGCATGACCAGGGAAGATGCCAAAAACCGGATCGAACAGCTAGGCGGCAAAGTGACCGGCAGCGTCTCCACCAGGACAGACTATGTCGTAGCTGGCGCAGATCCTGGCAGTAAATACACCAAAGCCATCGAACTGGGCGTGCCTGTTCTCGATGAGTCACAACTGTTACACTTACTTCAAGGCCTCCCCACATAAGGAGCACGCATTCATGGCAGAAAACCCGACCCCACAGCATATTCTCGAACAGTCAGAACAACTCTGTACGGCACAGGAACTGGCAAGCATCATCGGACAGATGGCGCAGGATATCTCTAAAACACTATCGGACCAATGCCCGGTAGTGCTCTGTGTGATGAACGGTGCAGTCATTTTTACCGGGCACCTGTTACCCCAGCTGAATTTCCCCTTGTATTTCAGTTATGTGCATGGCACCCGCTATCATGAAACGACCCGGGGTGGCGAACTAAGCTGGAAAGTTGCGCCCCCAGACGATCTCAAAGACCAGGTAGTACTGGTTCTGGATGATGTGCTGGATGAAGGATGGACCCTGGCTGCGATCCGCGAACGCGTGATAAAAAATGGCGCGCGTGCATTTTATAGTGCCGTACTAGTAGACAAAATAATCGCCAGAGACAAACCCTTGCAAGCCGATTTTGTTGGCATCACTTTACCTGATCGTTATATTTTCGGCTTTGGCATGGATATACATGGCATGTGGCGGAACTTGCCCACGATTTACGCTTTGAAACAATAAACTCTTATCAGGACGATTATGATTGCAATTATTGGTGGCAGCGGCATGAACAAACTCACCGGGTTGGAAGAGTTGCACCGCCAGATTATGAGAACCCCCTACGGCGAACCTTCCAGCCCGCTGCTATTCGGAACGATCAATGGTCAGGAAATTGTATTCCTGTCAAGACATGGATACGGTCACACCATTCCCCCACACGCAGTCAATTACCGTGCCAACATGTGGGCCCTGAATGCCTTGCAGGCTGACCGGGTGATCGCGATCGCATCAGTGGGCGGAATTCGCGCGGATCTGGAACCCGGAATAATTGCCATCCCCGACCAGATTATCGATTACACCTACGACCGGAAATTCACTTACTTTGACGGCACCAACAAAGCCGTCACCCATACCGATTTCACGCAACCTTACTGCCCTATTGGACGCGCCAGCATTTTGCGCGCAGCCCGGCATGCCGGCGAAAGCGTCATCGACGGTGGTGTATATGCCGCCACACAAGGCCCCAGGCTCGAAACCGCAGCCGAGATCAACCGCCTGGAACGGGATGGCGCGGATATGGTAGGTATGACCGGCATGCCGGAAGCAATACTGGCCAGAGAACTGGGCCTCTCTTATGCCACCATTGCGGCTGTTGCCAACCACGCAGCCGGACGAGGAGAAAGCACCCAGGCCATCCCTTTGGAAACGGTTTATACGGTTCTGGAAGAATCGATGGTACATGTCAGAAACATTCTCGAACATCTGGTACAAGACTATGGCGATTAAGTCGGTCTTGAAAATGGGTGATCCGCGTCTGTTGCAGCCTGCCCAGCGGGTCGAGCAGCTGCATACGCCGGCGCTTGCAACACTGCTCCAGGACATGCAAGACACAATGGCCGCTCTGAATGGCGCAGGACTGGCTGCCCCACAAATCGGGGTCGGTTTGCAAGTGGTTATTTTCGGAGTTGAGGACAATGCCCGCTACCCGGATGCCGAGCCTGTACCCTTTACCGTATTGATCAATCCAGTGCTCACACCCTTGACTGAACAAAAGGAAGAAGACTGGGAAGGTTGTTTGAGTATACCCGGAATGCGCGGGCTGGTGCCGCGCTATACCCGGTTACGCTATCAAGGCGTAGATCCCTACGGCGACCCCATCGATAGAATCGCCAGCGGATTTCATGCTCGCGTCGTACAACATGAATGCGACCACCTGAATGGAGTACTTTACCCCATGCGGATCACGGATTTACGCAAGTTTGGTTATACCGATACGCTGTTTCCAGGGCAAGCGCTCGCGGATGCGGATGCGGATGAGTGATCGCATACCCCGCCCTAACTCTACCAGGGCTTAACCACGACCAGTATCACAACTGCAAACAACACCAATACCGGTAGCTCGTTGAACCAGCGATAGTAAACATGGCCATGCCGGTTACGATCATGCTTGAAGTCGAGCAGCAACTTGCCACAATAGACATGGTAAGCAACCAGTACCGCCACCAGCGCCAGCTTGGCATGCAGCCAGCCACCTGAAAAGCCGTAGCCGAGCCATAACCAGGTACCGAACACAATAGTCAGCAACGCGCCAGGCGTCATAATTCCATAATAAAGCTTACGTTCCATCACCTTGAAACGTTCATTCCCTGGCTGATCGTTACACATTGCGTGGTAGACAAATAATCGTGGCAAATAGAACAGGCCAGCAAACCAGGTGACCATGAAAATTATATGTAATGATTTAACCCAAAGCATGGATAATCCTTAAGAAAACAAGTATGGTTAGATCAATGGACATGGATCGGCAATCGGTCCAGGCCGTGGCTGCGTTGCGCGCACCATGCTGAAATCGCAGTCAGCGATGACACAGTCTGCAGCGCGCCGCAACACAACCTATCAAACAGCAAGGCGCGAAGCAAGCATCATATGCCAACGATTGCCGGCATGCAGGTAATATTGCAAGGAGAACAGCACCATGTATGGGAATAGGCTCTGGAACCTGGTAACGCTTGTTTTGTTGATCATTTTCTCACCCGTAGCCGCAGGAAAATTTTACACGGGAGACCCGGATAATTATCGCCACCAGCTCAGAAATCTTCGGCCCGGCGACCAGTTGCTGCTCACACCCGGGCACTACCAACGCGGCCTCCCCATCCACCACCTCCGCGGAGAGTCACACGCCCCCATTATCATCACCGGACCAGAAACCGGCAAGCGCGCCCCGTCTTCCTGGGACGACGTGGCCACAATACAGTCAGCATCATCGATACGCAGCATGTCATCCTGCGCAACATCGAGATCGACGGGCAACATCTGCCGGTAGATGGCGTGAAATGCGAAGGACATGCAAACTTGGGCGCATCACATCACGCTCGAAAACTTATTGATTCATCGCCATGATCATAACCAATAGATCGTCGGCATCTCGACCAAATGTCCGGCCTGGAACTGGACGATCCGCCACAATATCATCCAGGGCGCAGGGACTGGAATATATTTGGGCAATTCAGATGGCAGCGCACCCTTTATCGCAGGACTGATTGAATACAATCTTATTACCCAAACCCTGGGCTATAACCTGCAAATCAAGCACCAGCGGCCACGGCCCAACCTTGCCGGCATGCCGGTGGGAGACCAGGTCACGACTATCCGGCACAATGTCTTTAGCAAGGCAGACCCGCCCCGCAATCCAAGCAGCCCCAGACCCAATGTCCTGCTCGGTCACTGGCCGCTCACGGGGCGTGGAGAAAATGACCGTTATCTCGTTTACAGTAATTTTTTCTACCAGAACCCACAGGAATCCCTGTTTCAGGGGGGAAGGACTGGCCATAACATTATACCTGGCCACGATAGAAAATTGCTTGCACAGCATGCCGCTTACGCGGCATGCTGCTCTGCTTTGCAGCAGGAGGAAATCACTTATTTAGTGTCTTTTTGACTTTTTTCCCATTCAGCAATTTGATCTTCCGCTTCTTCCTTACTGATTCCATAGGCTTCTTGGATTTTACCAGCCAAATTCTCACGCTTCCCAGCAACTGTATCTAAGTGGTCGTCAGTAAGTTTTCCCCATTTCTCCCGGATCTTACCTTTGAATTGTTTCCAGTTACCTTCAATTTGGTCCCAGTTCATTTTGTGTCTCCTTTTTTAAACTTAGCCGCGTTTTACTGTTTAATACTCATTTCATCTAAAACGTTTCTCACACCCTTGACTTCCTTGGCGATTTCAATTGCACGGTCAATCTGGATTTGATTTTCCACAAAACCGCTCAATTGAACTTCTCCATCTCGCGTCACTACACTGATATCAAGGCTCTTGATGTCAGGATCTTTGATGAGTGCAGCTTTTACTTTACTCGTGATAGCACTGTCATCCATCTTGGTGCCCACGCTGGTATCGTCAGTCTTAATGCTCATCTTATTTTCCACAGTTCTGACACCATCAATCCCCTGTGCAACCACTATCGCACGATCCATTTGATTCTGGTTGTCCACAAAACCACTTAGCTGAACATTACCCTTGCTTGTTTCCACCTTAATATCAAAGCTTTCCAAGCCGGAATCTCTAAGCAGAGCGGACTTTACTTTAGTGGTGATGACGCTATCATCGATTTCTGTTCCCAACGATTTTTTAGCCTCGCCTTCCGGTTCCGCGTCCCTACTCTCTGCGCATCCTACGATCGATAAACTACCGACCAACATGATGACCCAAATAATTAACCTGTTACCAATAACCATATTTTCCTCCGCCATTTTGGATCAATTTACAAATTTCTTGTAACTCCGGATTAAAGATATCTTGTTCTCACTCTTTAATTCCGTAGTTGTAATCATCCCAGTTATTTGTCATTTATTCTGTGCGCTGACACACATAACTGAATAAATTTAAAATTTGCAGCTGGCCACTACCTGTGATTGGTCAGACACGGCAGCATAACAGTGCAAGTACGCAATAAATGCCTGTCACAAATTCAACCCGGATATTTCGCCAGGCAGCCTGGCGAAATATCCGGAGGGTATAGCGTATATATAAGGGTAGCGAGTTTCTAGAATAATAAAGAAGGGTGTTTAGGGCTGAGCTACCAACACAATGTTTCGTAAACAACCCAGCACCAGTACTCCGTTCCGCCAAACCGCTTACATGAAATCGCGCCTTCGCCTGTCATGCGTTGTTGCAAATCCTCGCCATAGCTACGGCTATGACTGCGGCTTGCGCCTAGCCTGGCAGGCGAATCCATCGATTTCATTTGTAAGCTAATTGACGGAACGGCGTACTAGGAGGCTGTCCGAGAATAGCGATCGTAGCGAGGGCGGGGCTGGTTGAGTTGGATTTTTCGATCATTTGAGGCGAATAGTCGTTCTATTTAACGAAAAGGATCGGAAAATCCGGCCAATCAGGCTCGTCCACAGTAGATCAGTCTATTCTCGGACAGCCTTTTAGGTCACGTCTTACCTGACAAACCATTTGTTGGCTTCACATTGCGTTAAAACGCTTAAAAAAGGGCATCACACCAGCTTCAATCATCTTTATCGGGCACGACAATAATCGTTTCCTTGCTTCCAGGTTCACCCTGTGGACCTGGCGGGCCGGACCTACCCGAGCCAATCGACAAGCAGCTGGTTAATCCAGCTAGCATCATGGTAACTATAAACAGCTGTTTCAAGGGTTTCATTGGGTTTTCCTTTTTCAGATGATATCAACACAATCCTACCCACCAGACAACTTAAAGTAACGCTGTTGCACAACAAGACAAGTATTGATAATTATGCAAATCAACTGTTTATCAATACATACAGACGGAAAATGTTGTCCTCCAACACCCTCCGCCTGTAAATCCATGCGTTCAGAGTTTCTATTCTTTCTTAACAGCTTCTTCCATATCTGTGGCAGCCTCTTCCAGATTGCCAGCACCTTTTTGGATTTTACCTTCGACTTGCTTTTTCAGGCCCTTGGCCTGCTGCTCCTTACTGCCAACCAGCTTACCGGCTTCTTCCTGAATTTTCCCTGCGATGTCTTTTGCTTCGCCCTTTACTTGATTCTTGTTCATAATGAATTCCTAAATAATAAGTTGAATCATTTTACAAAACGAACCGTGGTTTGTTCGTGTGCCACTTCACTGAATCTTAAGCGGCTAACACTATAATAAGCTGAACGCATCACCCCTTCTGTGCGGTCGCTAACATAGCGATGGTATAAGGGCGTATGAATAAAAATACGCCCGACAAAAGGTAAAAAAAATCGTAACTACTCGCCCCATACCTTATGAGCCTCGCCCGCCAAAGCGATTTGAATGGCGATAAGCGGGTTGTATCCTCTATTGGCCATGGACTGCAGATAGCTTGAAATACGGCAATAGGCCTGCGCATAGTCGCTGACTCTGAAACAGCCCGAGACCTTTTGTTTGACTTTGGACATCCTCAAGTCCCGCTCTGCCCGATTATTGGTAAACGAGACATGCGGATCTTTGGCAAACAGAAGTACAGCCGCTTCATGAGTTTTCAGTCTTTCCCAGAGATTATGCGCATCAGATTTGGCAAGTTTGCCGCGCTTGCCGCTGGGTTTGGGGGGAATGACCGGCAGCTCTTTTTCGGCGCGCGTTAAAATATTCCGATAGCGCTTTTGCAAATTGGCCAACGCTTTATCGCCCAGTCGTTTTTCCGTGCTGCTGGAAACTTCTTTACAGGTTTCTTGTAGCAGGCGCTTCATATTACGCGCCCAGGCATAGCCATGCGCGTCAACGATAAAGGTCAGTTCGCGCAACAAATGCGAACCACACAGCCCGTGATTGCAGTCATGGTACGACAGATAAGATGACCAGCAGTCGTGAATAATGGCACCCCCGTAGCGTGGAATGATGTGTGTGCCTCAATGGCAGCTTTGCCCCGGTTCCGGTGCAAGAATTTGAGAGTAATGTCACCCGATGAATAGACGTGAATCCAGTGGTTTTTCATATCAACGCGAAAAGACGTTTCATCGACGTTGATTGCTGGCATATTGAGTAGCTTCTCTGTGGCCTGATACTCCCAATTTTCCAATGCCTGGTGCAGGCGAAGGACAAACTTGAGTAAGCTGGCTTCGGCGATCACAACGCCTATCATCGACTTTACCAGTTTTTGTACCCGGTTCAGGGCGACGATTTGCCCTACCAGCAAGTTAATCACAAAAGCCTTCAGGCCATCGCCATATTGTAGCGGGCCGTGTCTGTCCGACGGGAACAGGCCCTTCACCGTGGCATGGCAGGCCGGACAACGTTTGATTTCGGCATCCACGTGATCAATGACTTTCTCGAAGACAATGTCAATTTTGGTACGCCTTTCATGAGCCATGCAAGGCACATCGCTCAGGTCTTGCGCACAGACATCGCAGGTGTGAACTTGTGCAATTGTGACGGTTTCCTTTACGCGGGTATTCTTGGCCTGATTCCGGTTCTCACCTTTTCCCTTACCGTTACTGCCAGAATGGCTGAGTGCAGATTCATCCTTTGCGGTTTGTGATGAGGGTTTACTGGAATTGCCATTGTTTTTCTGAGTGCCGCGCTCAAGAAATATCGCCAGGATGAGTTCCACAATCATGAACAGGCTATTCATGATTGCTTGGCTTTCAGAGGTGATTTTTCCTTCGCCACCAAGACGATCAAAATCCGCTTTCAAGCGGTTAATCTCAGCTCTAACCGAAGTTTTATCCAGGCTCGCCCCGTTGATGTGAGTGAGTTATTATCAATGACTTCATCATAACACGGCTTTTTTTGACGCCTTGTAAGCAGACTGACGAGGCTAAAATGGGATCAGCCAGACAAAATGACTAAATTGTACTGGAAGCGGCTTATTCCTAAATTCAAAGGGTATGCCGCAGGAATTTCTCGGCATAGAACAGAATCAAATATTTCTCGCCCAAAAACCTGTCAAGTATTTTTTGAATTATTTTTGGAGGGGGCGAGTAGTTACAAAAAATCCACATTAAATTGTGAAGCAACACGCTAACAAGCATGTTGACCCGGTGCGCGACAAGCCCCGCCGTTCAAGGCGGGAAAGGATAGTGCGCGGCGCGGC
>NZ_JBEUDO010000041.1:0-24928 GCF_050584665.1 Nitrosomonas sp. ANs5 | reverse complement strand
ATGATCACTCGAACCGGTGTTTCCAAACAGCTTTTTGAGATACTAGTACTCAGTTCCGCCAAAACGATTACATAAAATCGCGCCTTCGCCTGTCATGCGTTGTTGCAAATCCTCGCCATAGCTACGGCTATGACTGCGGTTTGCGCCTAGCCTAGCAGGCGAATCCATCGATTTCATTTGTAATCTAATTGACGGTACGGAGTACTAGGAGGCTGTCCGAGAATAGACTGATCTACTGCGGACGATTCTGGCTGGCTGGATTTTCCGATCCTTTTCGTTGAATAGAACGACTATTCGCCTCAAATGATCGAAAAATCCAGCCAGCCAGCCAGCCAGCCTCGCCCTCGCTACGATCGCTATTCTCGGACAGCCTCCTAGGTGATTTGAAATGAGCGAGAAGAACTCTGGCTGTTACTGTCGTTATTCAGGCTGCGCTTTTATACTTTTCAGCTCTATCGCCAATTGTTTCAAATCTTGTTTCATTAAGTTGATATATGATTCAATCTGGTCATGCATATTTGCTCTGTTGATTAACTGCTCGGCTGTATATATGCCACCATTGCCAAAATAAAGTTGTTTGAGTTTTGTTTTTTCTTCTGTGTTGGCATCTACGATTTGCTCGAATTTTATCCATTGGTTCAATATTTTTTGCCTTAAGGACATTGCTTGGGGTTCTGATGGGTTTTGGTAGTTTAGGTAATACCAAACGGGTGGAGGAAATATGGTGGAAGTAACGCCGCCTTCCCAGAATTCTCTTAACGCATTTCTCGGGTGATAAAACGCTACTCCCGTTTCATTTCCAAGAATAGACATACCTAAAGTAGCCTCAGTAATACCTGTTGCAATACCGACATATTCTGCCGAATGCCCTTTGATGCCTTGCGAAAGCATCAGACCGGCGGCGATTGCACCAGTCGCGCCGACTATAATTGCGGCAACAGTCAGATTTTTTTCCAGTTTTCCTTCTTTTGATTTGAGGTAGTTGGCGATTTGCTCTGCGCGTTCTTCTTCGCAGTCCAGTTCCGATGCAATGGCTGAAATTTCCAGAGATGAAGTATTGATTTTCTGGTATATGCTTTGTGAGATTTCTATTACTGCCAGCCTGTTTTCGATAGTCGGGTTTTTGTTGCGCAGCGTTAAATAATTCACATAGTTGGTTAGAAGATCCAGTATGCCAATTGCATTGGCTATATTCAGGCTTTGGGAACTGAGTCTCGTGGCTAATGTCTGGTCGATGTGGATTTCATGAATAGGTTTCGGGGGTTCCAGATTCGGGTCATAAACTGTGTTCTGTGTTCTGTGTTCTGTAAATTGCAGCTGCTTTTCTCAAACCGCGCTTCTGGCGCTGCCGGTTTGAGACTAACGCAAGCGGGTAGTATAGCTGCCAGTGATATGACAAAAAGTTTTTTAAATGACATAAATCCTGTCAGTTTGATATGGAAAATCAGAAAATTATCCAGTCAGTAGACGCTGTCCTTTTCCGGTTCGGAGCCGCTATGGCGCGCATGCGTCATCGACACCAGGATATACATGGAGTATAGTTATAAACGGCTGTTCTGTTTTTTTAATAGCTTCCAATTATATCCACAGTGCTTTCAATTCAAGATAGGCGTCAACGATGACGCTTTCGGTGCTTGCCTGAGCGCGACGTCCCATCTTCTCGATATCCGATGATAAAGAATATTGCCTGTTCTGTGCTGTTGCTGGTGCTGGTGGCATCTGGCTGCGCGCATCTATCTGATACACAGATTGCTGACCCAAATTCCGGGGAGAAACCTGGCTTTCCTGCTGGGCGGGTGGTTGTTCAAGAGCAAGCGGTGATGGATTCCAAACCACTGACGCTGGAACCGGAACGTGCAACCCTGCTGGAATGGTTGCACATGCTTGAGCGTCATGATGTTGTGGCTGATGCCATTCCGACTGGCCTGGAAGATAATGCGTCTGTCACGGAGTATTCGGATGCTGATCCGGTATCTAGCGAGGCTGAACAGTTACTCCCCCCGGAGAAGGTTCAGCAACGCCTGCTGCAGCTGGATGAGAGCGAGAGGGAAAGGCGCGAACTCGAAGAACTGAGCCCCGCGGAAAGAACCAAACGGCTGCTGGAAGTGGAACAAATCGAGCCGGTGGCGACAGCGTCGGTCAAAGAGGTCGAGGGGGCGGACCGGGTCAAGCGGCTTATCGGCATTTATGCGAGAACCCTGGGGATCTATGACGAAATTCTGGATGAAGTACAGATAGGCCCTGGTTATTTTGCCAGACAAGCCCGGCTTCCCCGTTGGCTGACCATTGGGGGTGAACACCGCACTCGTTTTGAGCACATGAATGGGCAGTTCCGGCGAGGCCTGCGCGCGGTAGACCAGCAACTTGCCTTGCGGACCCGGCTGTTTTTTTCGATTCAGGATATTCTCGACCCTTTTCGTTTGACTGTGGAATTACAGGATTCACGCGCATATCTTACTCACGCCGATTCCAATGTGGGTACCACCCACATCGACAAGACTGAAATTCAGCAATTGCATCTCGATCTGATCTTCAAGGATTTTTTTGGCACCGGTTTGCCCTCAGAAATTCGAATGGGACGTGTCAACATGGACTTGGGCCGCGGGCGGTGGATTGCCCGCAATAATTTCCGCAATACGACCAATGCCTTCGATGGCCTGTATTGGAAACTGGGTCAGCCGGGCGGGTTCCAGTCCAACACTTTTGCCGTGTGGCCAGTCGATAAATTTGAACGGGCGCTCAATCCTTTCCTGGACGATAATGAGAATTTCTTATGGGGAAGCTATGCTGCATTGCCTTCCTTGGATGCCGTGCCTTGGCTGCGTACCGAGCTGAGCTATCATGGACACTCCAATCCGGGGCCGTATCGGGATTTCACGATGCTGGGCTACCGCTTCTTCAAGCATGGCGGGGTAAAGGAATGGGAGTTTGAGGTGGAATCTGACTATCAATTCGGAAAAATCAGCGAGCTGGCCAATTTTGCCCATTTTCACCATGGAGAACTGGGCTATACCTTTGATTATCCATGGAAGCCGCAGTTTCTGGTGCGGTTTGATTATGCTTCACCCGGTTTCGACATACTCTACGGCCGGCGTTCGTTTGAATTGACGCCGACAGGGATTCTAGGCCCCTTTCAGCGAAACAATCTGATTTCCTCCGGCTACCGGTTGCTAGTACAACCGAGCAAGCGTTACTGGATTTTCTTTCAGCACCGCGCTACCTGGTTGGCTGACCCGACCGCGCCCTGGGTGGGCACCGGTCTCAGGGATCCCAATGGGCAATCTGGCAGTTTTCTGGGCCAAACAATGGAAATCCGGACCCGGCTGCAGGTACTGGACAATTTGTTCCTACAAGCCGGATATATGCACTTCGCATTCGGTTCCTTTGCCCGGAATGCGCCCGAGAGCCCTGTCGACCGGAATATGAACTATGCCTATTTCTGGACTGAATTCATGTTTTAGGCGCGGGTACTGAGACAGGGAGCAGAAGTGTCATGGTTGGCTCCCCTCTGTTGCCGGTGCGGACCATAACAGTTTTTCATCCTTGCTGCGCAATTGGAGCAGGGGGGCGCCTTCGTTATCCAACAATAAGCTGGCCCGCGGGAGAGCCCCCCCATTCATCAGATCCAGCGCCAATTCCCCCTTTTTGCGGAGTCCGAGAAAGGCTTCTCTCTGGCCATTGAGCGCACTTAAGTAAACGCTGGGCCGGTCATCTTTTTCCAGACTTAGGTAAATCCCGTTTTTACCGGCTTTATCGACCAGGGATAGCAGGGGACCATCCCGGAGAATAAAGTTCGGCCGGCCATCTTCATCGAGATTGAGTCCAGCCCGCAGACGGTCTTTTTTGTCATACAGTGCAAACAAGGGCTCTTCAGTTTTGGGCAGTGGCTGTATCGAGAGCGACACTAACCGGCTTCCTTCGTTATCTTTCAAGCTGATGCTCGGTTCGCCTCCCTGGTGCACGCGCAGACTTAGGCGCGGTGTATTGTCCTTGTCAGTCAGCAGGAGATAATCCGGTGCCAGGGCGGCGCGTGTCTTGCCATCCTTTTGTATGGACAGGGCTGGCTGATCCGGGATGGCCTCCATTGAGACTTCCAGTTTTTCTTCCCGATCACGCAGTAACAATCGCGGATTGTGATCGACAAAAAACAGGGTGGCTTGCCCTCCGCCCTTGGCGTCGTGTAATTCCAATTCTGGCGATCCATTCGCCGTCATGGCCACGCGGACCCGCGACTTGCCCTCATTATCATTCAGGACTAATTCAGGGAGACCAGCATTTGGGGTGCCCAACTGTGCGAGGGTAGTGCCTTTTTTGCTCAGCAATACGAGCTGCGGCTCTCCAGCGGCAGTGATTTCGAGGCGCGCACGCGGTGTGCCCGATTGATCGGTCAGAATCAATGCTTCAGTGGCAATGCGCGGGGTATGCGGAAGAGCATTTCTGGAATTTGGAGGAATTTCCTGCTCCGAGGCAGACAGGGTCGGCAGGCCTTGGTGTGACAGAAGCCCGCCGGCCAGCCCCATGAATAATGACATGAATACAATGGAAGTCTCTTTCTTGCTCAACATGGTTTCCTTCTGAGAGTGGTTGAAATTGCCGCTTGCGCTCCCGGTTTGACTGTTCAGAGTACCGCCCTAGCGGACTCGAGCCATCACATCAGTTTAACGGAGTTTTGATGATTGCGTAAAATATCCTTTGGCATGACAAGCTGACTATTCCGGAATAACCAGCCAATCGCTATTTTATATGGCTAATATGCTGTTATAAAAGACTATATGCACCATGCACAGTTTTCAGCAGGAGGCATGAAGCTGAGAATCATCCTTCCTCTGTTTTATGGTGCATTTCGTGGGCTACGCTTCTTGAAATCCGGCATCGAATGCATGGGTTGTCAGTGTGGGAATAACTTGCTCGGATGTGTGTATGACAAACCTGATGCAGATGAGTTCGTGATGCGCATGGCTGTCATGATGTGCCGGCATAGCCGGGATCTGGCGAATGAGTGTGTATGAATTTTCAGTCTATGTTGACGAAACAAGACAACCGGTCGTATTATATGGATATGTTGACATCACAGAAAAAAGAAGCGAAAAAAGATACCTTGCTGAATCATGGCGTCAAGATGTTGATGCAGCAGGGTTATCATGGTACTGGGCTACAGGAGATTCTCGATGCAGCCAGCATTCCCAAGGGCTCTTTTTACAACTATTTTTCCAGTAAGGAAGATTTTGGCGCCGCAGTCATTCAGCATTATATTGATCCGTACATCAGGCAATTAAGTGCCTGCTTGCAGCAACCTGAGGCCGATGCGTTCGCGGCGATCGTGGATTATTTTAACCAGCTCGTGTCGGAGCTCGAACACAATGACTATCAGGGCGGCTGCCTGTTGGGCAACCTAATGGGAGAAATCGGTGACACGAGTGAGGTTTGCCAGAAGTCACTCCAGACTGCCGTCGAGCGTTATCGGGATCTGCTGCAGGCTGGCCTGGCTAGGGCCCAGCAGCAGGGGACGATCAGGCGGGATAAATCAGCAAAAGAGATGGCGGATTTATTAATCAATACTTGGCAGGGTGCCTTGTTGCGATCAAAAATTGACAAATCATCGGCACCGGCTAAACAGTGTTGCCAGGATTTGCTGGGTGATTATTTTAGAGCGTAGTTTTTTAAACCGGGGAAAGACGACTGGTCATTTATTAAGGGCAGATTGAAATACCCAAGACTCGGTAATCGATTTGTCTGTCATATCTGCGCAAGCGTCGGCTGCGATCGAGGCGCTGCCAATTGGCCTGCGGAACAGCGCAGCATTATTCACTGGCCCATCCGATATTGCCGGGCTGGGCCGGTGCCGAATCAAGCTGGCATGGCTGCCGCTTGGGGATAATTTAAGGAGGCGTATATGAACACTCATTCCATCAGATATTTATTGGCAGGGTTGGCCATGAGCGTGACGGGCATTGCTTGCTCGCACGCGCTGAACGAAGATCAGGCCGGTACCGGGGACGGCAGGCATGCTCTCAGGCTGGCGGCGAATCATGTCCATTATGCGGCAGCGGATTTGTCGGATCAAGCGGGGCCTGACGGGACGCTCGCGCCCAGGCTGCAAAACCTCGGTGTGCATACTTTTCCAGTCAGTACGCGCAATGAAAGGGCGCAGCTATTTATCAATCAAGGCATCAATCTTGCCTATGGCTTTAACCATGCCGAGGCCCGCCGAGCCTTCCGCGAGGCTGCCCGGCTTGACCCTGGTCTTGCCATGGCCTACTGGGGGCAGGCGCTGGTGCTGGGCCCGAACATTAACGCCATGATGGAGGAGAATGAAGAGCCACAGGCGCTGGCGCTGATTCAGAAAGCCAAATCACTCATGGCTTCGGCTTCGCCCAAGGAACAAGCCCTGATTCTGGCATTGGAAAAGCGCTATTCAGGCACTGCCAGCAATCGGATCGTTAATGACAAGGCTTATGCCGATGCGATGCGCGAAGTGCATGCGCGCTTCCCGGATGATCCGGATATCGCAATGTTCTATGTGGAGTCGATGATGGATCTGCGTCCCTGGGGTTACTGGATGCGGGATGGCCGGCCCTATGATGGCACCGAGGAAATCGTGGCCTTGACCGAGGAAGTGCTGCGCCGACATCCCAAGCATCCGGGCGCATTGCACATGTATATCCACCTGATGGAGCCAACAGCCACACCCGAGCGCGCCGAGCAAGCGGCGGATACCTTGCTGACATTGATGCCGGCAGCAGGGCATATGATTCACATGCCTTCACATATCTACCAGCGCGTGGGACGTTATGCGGATGCCATGAAAAGTAATCAAATGGCGATCGCTGCCGATGAGGCGTACATTGCGCAGTGCCGGGCCCAGGGGTTATATCCGATGGCCTATTATCCGCATAACATTCATTTTCTCTGGTTTGCCGCGACTGCTAGCGGCCAGAGTCAGGCCGCACTGGAAAGCGCGCGCGCGATTTCTGACAAAATCAGCGATGCTGTCCTGAGCGAGATGCCTTTCACTGCGGTTTTCCGTGTGGTGCCTTACTGGACGCTGGCGCGCTTCGGGCATTGGCAGCAAGTGCTTGCAGAGCCTGCGCCGCCTGCTGGCAATTTGTTTCTCAAAGGCAGCTGGCATTACGTGCGCGGGTTGGCGCATGTGGCCACAGGGCAATTGCCATTGGCTGAACAGGAGCTGAAGCAGTTGCGCGCGATTGTGCAGAATCCTGCGCTGGATATGCCGCTTTTTTCAAGTAATACGGCGCTCAGTGTATTGAAAATCGGTCCAGAGGTGCTGGCCGGTGAAATCGCGGCCGCCCGGGGAAAATTCGATACTGCTATCGCACATCTCGATCGTGCAATTCGATACGAAGACAGTCTGGTTTATACAGAACCGACCGAATGGCATTTTCCGCCACGCCTGGCGCTTGGGGCGATTCTGCTGGAGGCAGGGCTGCCCGATGAAGCCGAGACCGTCTATTGGGAAGACCTGCGGCGTAATCGTGACAATGGCTGGGCACTTTTCGGCCTGTTGCAAGCCCTGCGTGCACAGAACAAGACAAGTGAGGCTAGTGTCATCGAGGCGCGTTTCAAAAAAGCCTGGGAGCAGGCGGATGTCACGCTCATCGCTTCACGTTTCGGCCGGCCATAAGGCGCATGTGATGTCAGGTGACGTCAGAACAGAGGCCCTGCTTCTGCTGGCTGCCGGCAGCATGCATTGCTGGACAATTACCGGGGCATGTGACTTTTTGATTGCTTTCGCAGAAAGAGCTCTCTATGATTGAGATCAGAAGGAGTGAATTACATCGTATCAATTCCTTCCAATAGATCGGATTAACCTAATTAATGGAGGTTAGCATGCGAAGAATCTATTTTCTTGTCCCAAATATCGATGTCACAAGAAAGATTGTCGATGAATTGCTATTGGCGCGGATCGAGGAAAGGCATATCCATGTCATTGCCAAGCGCGGTACGCCGCTCGAAGATTTGCCCGAAGCCAGCTTGTTGCAAAAAAGCGATTTTGTGCCGGCAGTCCAGCAAGGGTTGGCTGTGGGTGGATCGACTGGCGCGCTGGCGGGGCTGGTCGCCGTTGCACTGCCCCCCGCTTCAACCGTGATTGCTGGCGGTGTTCTGCTTGCCGGCGCGCTGGCGGGCGCCGGGATCGGTGCATGGATAAGCGGTATGGTGGGGATGAGCGTTGGCAACCGGCGCATCAAGGAATTCGAGGAGGCGATCGAAGCTGGGCATATGCTTGTACTGGCCGACGTGCCTGCTGCTCGGGTTGAAGAAATTGAAGAGCGTGTGAAACAGCATATCCCGGAAGTGGAAGTCGAAAGTACGGAACCCAGGGTGCCGGCATTCCCTTAATGAGGGCTTGCATGGTGTCATGACAGTATGAAATATTCGGATGGCATGGATTGCATGATTTTATGCTTATCGTGAGTGATTGTTCCATCTCGATGAGAAGGGCCGATCTTGGTTCGGAGAAATTTTGCAGTCCATGCCGGCACATGATGAGATCAAGTAGAGCCTGGCTTTTGAGGCGTTGTTGTGATCTTCATCTGTTGGTCATCATGGATCATAGTGGGTAACAGAGCCATCCGGATTAGCTGGAAGCGGCTGCAAGCAAGCGTTATTCGCGGGTGTTGCCCAGCCATTCATTGAGCATCCCATCGATTACCATATCGTTGTAACCCACCACCCCGACAATGTTGCCGGCTTCGATCACCGGAGCGAGGGAGAGTCCGAAACGGTCGAACAGACGCGCGCAGTAACGGATATTCATTTGCGGGGAGACACCCAAAACCGGCTTGGACATGATTTCGTAGACATTTACTCTCGCCGGGGAGCGGTCTTTTGCAAGCACTTTCTTGGCGATATCGGCGAGCATCACGATGCCGTATTCATCATTGGTAGAGCGTTTGTTGACGATCAAAACACCCGTGTTGGGATGGTGCATGCCGGTAAGGGCTTCAGCGACAGTTGTAATCCCATCGACCAGGTCGAAATCTTTTTTCATCACGTCGCCTACGCGGATGAACTTGGTTCCCTTCATAGCTTTTCCTCCACGACGGTCGAGAGTTCCTTGATTTGATGCGCCACACCCACTGCATCTTCGACATCTATCTGGAACGCGATACCGGTACCGGAGGTCATGTCGAATTCGCCGACCTCGGCGATTCTTTCGAGAATGAGGCGGGACAAATGTTCTTCAACGAGCAGCATCACCACATCCCGCTGGGTTTCCAGTGACAAGCCAAGAAAGGTTTTGGCTCTTTCCACACCTTCACCGCGGGCACTGGTAATGATGGTAGCGCCGGTTGCGCCCGATTGGCGGGCAGCTTCCATGACGCGCTCGGTCTTGTTATCGTCCACAAAGGTGATAATCAGTTTGAAATGCACTTCAGGCGCTCCTTGTCATGAGGTGTTGGTCTTATCAGGATCAGTGTCTGGTTTGCGCCTGCCGGCGCGATACTCGGCAATCTGTGCATAGGCCATGACGGTTATGATAGGGAACAGGCAGGCGAATGCAATCAAACCAAATCCATCGATGAGCGGATCACGTCCAGGGACCGATTCAGCCAGCCCTAGTCCGAGCGCGGCGATGATCGGTACAGTGACTGTGGAAGTGGCAACCCCCCCTGAGTCGAAAGCAAGCGGTACGATCATGCGTGGTGCCCGCCAGGCTTGGAGCACCACAACCACATAAGCGGCAATGATAAACCACTGGATCGGCAGTCCGGTGATAATGCGGAACACGCCCAGTGCGATCCCGGTCGCAACGCCCAGCGCGACTGCAATGCGTAGTGCTGTCGCATGGATCGCGCCGCCTGAAACTTGATTGGCTTTCAATGCAACAGCGATTAGAGAAGGCTCGGCAAGTGTTGTGGCAAAACCAATGGTGAAGGCAAAGATCAGTACCCAGTAATAATCGGTCCAGGCGAGCGGGATATCCTGTAACTGGTCTACATTTCTTAGAAAATCCGGTGCAGTCAATTGTTCGGCCATCAGCCGTCCGATTGGAAACAGGGCGCGCTCCAATCCCACCAGGAACAAAGTCAAACCGAGCAATACGAACAAGAACCCAAACAACACGCGTGGTGCATTAGTGAGGGGGCGGCGCAGAATCAGGAACTGAAAACCGAATAGGATAGCTACAATGGGAAAGATGTCTCCCAGCGTCGCAATCAAGGTATCAAAGAGGGCAAGCAACCAACTCATAATATGATTATTCCATAACCCATGACAAAGATCATCGGCGTGAGTGAGGCAAAAGCAATGATACCAAAACCGTCAAGCATAGGATTTCGCCCGCGTATCGAGGCCGCCAAGCCGACACCGAGTGCTGTGACCAGCGGTACTGTAATGGTGGAAGTGGTGACGCCACCGGAATCATACGCGATGCCAACGATTTCTGTCGGGGCGAACAGTGTCATGATGATCACCAACACATAACCACCGATGATCAGGTAATGGATCGGCCAGCCCTTGATGATGCGGATGACTCCGAGCATTACCGCGCAGCCTACAGCGAGCGCTACGGTCAGACGCAGCCCCAGCGCATAGTCGGCGATCGCCTCTGGCGTATCCATCACCACACCCGTTTGCGCCGCCATCCTGCCAGCTTCGCCAACAATCGCGATCAGGGCCGGTTCGGCAATGGTTGTACTGAAGCCGAGTGCAAAAGCAAAAGTGAGCAACCATGGGATACTGCCTTTGCGTGCGAATGCATGCGCCATGCTTTCGCCGATCGGGAATAAGCCCATTTCGAGGCCATAGATAAACAAGGTTAGCCCAACCACAACCAGCAAGGCGCCGAGCACCACTTCAGTAAACTGAGGCAGTGCCTGTTGCAGTACGAGCAGCTGGAAAAAAGCGATTACGCCGATGATCGGGATGAGGTCACGCCCGCTGCGTAATAACGACGCCAGAAATGCACGAATTAAGCTTGCCAAAGGTACCTCTTGTTTTTTTAGATCAACGCCTTATATGACCCATCCCAATTGCTGTGCCTTGTCGTGCGCCAATTGTGAGAGATCCTGTTCAATAAAGTGGTGATGCAGCAACATGACACCCAGCACATGATTGAGTATCGCATCGATCTGAATTTTGTCGGCGGCCGGTGTATCACTATTTTCCTGTTTTTCCATCAGGTGTTGCAAATAGTCGGCGTTGATCAGGCCGGCTTGCTTCAATTGTTCTGGTGAAGCGTAACGCGCAAATAATGCCTTGAGTTTCTGCCACTTTTTGTCATCCGTATGAGCGGGGGGCGCCATGAAGGCAAATTTCTGACGTTCATACAAGGTGGTTGGCAGCAGATGCTTCATCGCCTCTTTCAGCACATATTTCTCAACATTACCTCTGATTCTCAATTCGGGTGGAATGGTGGCGGCAAACTCGGCCAGATGATGATCGAGAAAGGCTGGCCGGGCTTCCATCGAGTTGGCCATATCAACCCTGTCGCCCCCCCAAGTGAGGATCTGCCCTTCGAGCATGGTCTTGATCCAGACATATTGGGCTTTATCCAGGGGATGGCGGCCTTTAAGATAATCCTCATCCAGGCGCGCGGCAATTGCCTCGCCTGGCTCGTAATCACCAAGCTCTGCCCGTCGCTCGTCATTCAGCAGTTGACGTGCCAGATCCGAGCAGCCCAGCCACGGTTGCAGGCAGCTGGGAGTGAAGCCGACCTTGCGATTGATTTCTGCCGATACATATTCGTCTTTGGGCAGCATTGCGCCCTGGAATAACTTGTTGGACTCGGATAGCGTGTGCTGCCATTCGGCGGCTTGTTCAGCATGTAATCCTTCCATGCCATGCAGAAACATATCCTTTCTGAATGCGGGATAACCGGCGAACAGTTCATCGGAACCTTCTCCAGTCAATACAACTTTGTAATGGTGGTGTGTGACATGCTGGCTCATCATCAATTTTGCCACAGCCAGCGTATTGTAGATGGTGCGCTCAGTATGCCAGATAGTGCGGGCAAAATTATCATAAAGCAGATCGGCGTTCAGTTTCAGAATGTCTTGTTCGGCTCCTACGGCATGAGCCATTTCAGAGGCAATGCTGGCCTCGTCATATGCTTCGTCGTCGAAACTGATGGTGAACGCACGGACCGGCTCCTGAGCGACTGCAGAAGCCAGTCCGAGAATGGAGCAGGAATCTATGCCACCCGATAAATAACAACCGACCGGCACATCGGCATTCAGTCTCAGCTGCACGGCCTGCAGCAGCTGGTTGCGAACGCCGGTTATATAATATTCGTCTTCATGCTTGGCACGTTCTGCCGGGACTGGGAAATGCATGTCCCAGTATTTAATGGTTTCAATCTGAAATGCATTGTTCCGGCGCGTGATTTTCAGCATGTGGCCGGGTTCGACCTGGTGCACGCCTTTAAAAGCGGTTGTGCCTGGTACCATCACCTGGATCAATTGATGGAATAGTCCTTGGCTGTCGAATGCTGGTGTGACCTCCGGATGAGCCAGCACCGCCTTGATCTCCGAGCCGAAAATGATGTGGTTGGCAGTCTGGGACCAGTAAAGGGGTTTGATGCCAAATCTGTCACGGACGAGATACAAGGTATCGGTCTGCTCGTCGTAAAGAGAAAAAGCGAATTCACCGCGCAGTTGTCGCAGGGTGTGATCCATGCCGGTCTGCAGATAGAGATGTGGTACGATTTCGGAATCACTTTTTGTCTCAAAGCGCACGCCCTGCATGGTCAGCTCGCCACGCAGGCGTTGATAATCATAGAATTCGCCATTGTGCGCAAAAATGATTTGACCGCCGTGCAAAATAAAGGGCTGGCGGCCCCGGGCTTCGTTCAGGTCGATGATCGATAGCCGGGCGTGACTCATGCCGACGCCGACTTGTTTGGGATTGCAGTAGCCATAGTTATCCGGCCCTCGATGATGCATGATGGCGGCCATATTGACCAATATCTGGGAGTCTATATTCCGTTCAGGGGAGTTGGCAAAGATGCCGGCGATTCCGCACATTATCAGCTCCTAATTGTGGCGCCACGCAAGCGTGGCGCAAGTAATGATTCATAGAAACAGGTTATCCGGCCAGAGTTTCTCGGCCGGCAGTGGCGTCCAGAAAGATTGTGCTTCATGTGAACAGAGGCACGTTTAACCGTTTATCTGGATATTGCATTTGGGGCGGCAAGCAGATGCCCGGCTGTGAACGCTGCGGGTGGCCATGGTGGCAGGGCAGGCAAGACTAGATAACATCCAGCACTCTTTCTGCGCGTTTGACCAGGCAGGTGAGCAATGCCATTCTTAGAAATACGGCCCCCCTGGCCTGGGAAAAATACCAGTTATGCGGCGTATCATCCAGACTGGTGCATAATTCAACGCTTCGTGCCAGCGGATGCAGAACGATCGCATCGGATTTGAGTGGCGACTGGGCATTGAGGTGGTAGCGCCTGCCATACTGCTTATAGGCATTGCCTTCCCAGGCGATCGCATTGATGTAAACCACGTCCGCTTCCGGCAAGACCTCATAGAGATCATTGGCTGCGTCAATTTGTAATCCGGCTTGTTCAAGCTGTGCCAACTGGCCATGAGAAAACATCGCGTTTTTTTGTTTGTCGTTGACGATCGTGATTTTGGAGAAAACATCGGGAAAATGGCACATCAGCTTCAGCAGGCTGCGGACAGTGCGCATTTTTGCCGGCAGTCCAACCAGGCATAGTTTCAATTTTTCACCTGGCTCGTTTGTTACCAGATCTGGCCGCCACTTGAAGATGGTGTAGAGATCGGCCAGCGCCTGGGTCGGGTGTTCATCGGTACCATTGCCAGCGTTGATGATGGGAATGCGCAGTGCTGTCATCATTTCTCTGACCGATTCTTCATTGCTGTCGCGCAAAACGACACAATCTCCATAGTTGTTGAACATTTCGGCGACATCCCGCAACGATTCGCCTTTCGCAATGCCAGTGGTGGAGCGGTCGGTGATGGACATGATGTCGCCGCCCAGACGGTGCCAGGCACTTTCAAAGGATAAGCGGGTACGCGTGCTGGGCTCGTAGAAGGCTGAGATCAGTATCTGGCCGTTCAGGGAAGTGCTGAAACGGCCTGGATTGGCTTCATATTTGGCAGCCAGGCGAAAAAGCTGCAGCAGTGTTGCCCGATCGAATTGATCCGAAGAAAAAATATGTTGTTCGGATAATTTCGCCAAATGATCGCCTTCTTCGACAATCGCTCTGAGCAGCTTCTTGGGATGCGCATCACCATGTACATCCGGCCGAGTGCGCTCAAATTGGATAACTTCCTCGAGTTTGGGATCTACCATAAAGATTTATCCTTGAGATCGCGCTTATAAAGCAGTAGTAAAATAATCGGGGCCAGCGCCGTGCCCAGGCACGCTGTTATGACCAGTAATGTCAATAAAGACTCACTCAGATACATTTTGAGATGCCTTAAAGGTTTGCCAGTTGAATTCACCGGGCGCTAGCAAAAGTCCCGCCAGGCAACAAGCCAACGACATCAAGCAAGCGCTGAAGGCTGCCACATAAAACCCTACGACAAAATAAAGCGTCAAGCCGGTTATTGTACCCAGCGCCATGGCTGCCGTGGCGAAACGGCCAGTCAGGCCGGGGTGATAAAGTCCGAACACGATCGGCCAAATAGCAGAGGCGACAAAAGCGCCGGCGAAATTTAACAGTGCCGCGAGTGTCGCGATCTTGGGTAAACATAATAGCCCAGTGATGACCCCCAGGCCAATGACAATTCTTTTATTGATTTTGAGTAGTCTTTCGCTGTCTGCAGCCGGGTTAATGAGGCGTTTGTAACCGTCCTGGGTGATCAAGTCAGAGGTGGCGGCCAGCAGGGAGTCCATGCTGGAAGCGAGCGCCGAGAAAACCACGACAAATACAAAAACCGCACCCACGGAACCCAGTAACTTGGCCGCTACCAGTGGTCCGACCATGTCAGCGCTCGGTGGCAATATGCCCAGCGTCAGCGCGGCCAGTGCGACAAAGCCGGTCACAATCGGGATCGGCAGCCATAGCAGACCACCGGTCAAGAAGGCTTTTTTTCCTACCCCTGTTCTAAAGGCAAAGGCTCTGGACCACCATACGTTGGAATGAAAGATCTCGCCTATTCCGAAGAAAATATTATTGAACAAGAACATGATGGCGGCGGGAAAGGCTAGATTGAGCAGTTCTGGCTGTGAGGCGGTAACGTTCTGATAGATGGTGCCGATGCCGACGGTATCGATGCAAACCCAGGCTATGATGACTATGCCAGCCAGAATCAGAATCGATTGCACAAAATCTGTGGCGATAACTGCTTTTAATCCTCCCAGTAGGGTATAGCCCACACAGATGATCAGGATGGCCAGCATGCCGGTATGATAATCCAGCTCGCTTAACGAAGCCAGCAGGATGCCGCCTGCCATCCCCAGGCTGACCAGCCAGCTGATGGCATAAAGCAGCGAGATGATCATGAATACGCCCCAGGCATTGTTGCCGTAACGGATGCGAATGAAGTCACCGCTGGTAAAGCCATGGGGCATCAGGGATTTGATCCGCTGTGCCATGGGTGCGAACAGGATCAGGCCCAAGGCTGCCATGCTATAGCCTATCATGCCCCATACGCCAAATTGATAGGCGAGCTGTGGCGCGACTAGTGTCGTATTGCTGGTAATCCAGGTGGCCATGGTGGTCGCGGTGGCAAAAGCAAGCCCAACATTGCGACCCGCCAGGGCATAGTCATCGATACTGCGGTTGTCTCGTCCCAGATACCAACCAAAGACAATCCACAATATGCCAAAACCGACCAAAATGGCTAAAGCCAGCTCCGTGCTCAGTTGTGCCTCAAGCATGGTTTTGCTCTTTGTAATGGAAGTGCCATAGCAAGCCTGCCAGCAGCAAGAAGACTGCCAATCCCGTGCCGAACAGGAATAATGCCTGACTCAGGGAGCGGTGCTGGACATGTATCTCAGCGATCAAGACCGGTGTTTTATTGCCCAGGCTGTCTATGAGCCGGGCTTGATAGATGCCGTTTGCAAAGCCTGAAAGCGTCACTTGGCGTTGTCCGGTGACATCGAATATTTGCCAGTCATCCAGCTCTGCCTGGCTGTGTGGCGTCGGCAGGCGCGTGATTTTTAGACCATCATAAGCCATGCTGTAATGGTCGAAATTCAGTATAAAAAAACCTTCACTTGATGCCAATTGTTGGACAGCTGATGCGGGTCCGCCGTAGAAAAGCAACAGTATCAAGACCAGCTCCAGGGTTTTACCCATGCTGTGCTCCAATGTTATCCATTTATTTACATGCTAACATTGGTTCGCGCTCTAAACAAAACCTACTGACCCGAGGCGGGTCTTTTTGAGTTAAAGAGGAATATTCATGACCCAACCAATAGCGATTAAATTGCCACGATTGCAAAACGATCTGCTCGAATTGTTCCGTATTGGTTATGATGCTGATTCCAAAGGTGTATTTCGCATGGGATTTACCGAGGCCGATATGCAGGCCAGGGATTGGCTGATCAAGAAATTTGAGCAGGAAGGCTTTAGTGCGCGTATGGACAGTGCTGGCAACATCATCGGCAGCATGCCAGGACAGCATTCTGGGCCCGTAGTGGCGATTGGTTCCCATATCGATTCGGTTCCTGCAGGCGGTATGTTCGATGGCAGTTTGGGGGTGTTGGCGGGACTCGAATGCATGCGGACCGTCAGAGATCATGACCTGTATTGCCACTATCCATTGGAAGTTTATGCATTTGCCGAGGAAGAGGGGCGCTTCGGTGGCATGATGGGTGTGCAGGCGATTGCTGGCGAACTGACGCCGCAGTGGCTGGAAACAGCTCATGACGCCAATCATGTGCTGCTCAAGGACGAAATGGCGCGCGCCGGATTGAGTGCGCTGGAAGCACTCAATGCCAGAGTCGATCCCAAGCATTTCCATGCTTTTCTGGAGTTGCATATTGAACAGGGGCCGGTCCTGGAAAGAATCAAAAAGCCAGTCGGGGTGGTTGATGCGATCTCGGGTGTTTATAAATGGCTGGTGAGACTGATTGGCAAGGCGAATCATGCCGGGACCGCACCCATGGATATGCGCAGCGATGCGTTTATGGGTCTGGCCGATTTCGCGCATGAAATTCCGCGCATCATAGAGGAAGACGGTACTGATAAAAGCCGTTTGACCATTGGGTGGGTTAAACTTAAGCCCGGTTATGCTCACACTGTTCCCGGGGAAGCCGAGTTTACCCTGGTGGGCCGGGACACGGATCCACAAGTCATGCAGGATCTGGCCGACTCCTGCCGGCGGGTATTATCCGCCATTGCCCGCAGACATAACCTGATGTTCGAGTTTGAGCAAATGAGCTGGCTGGCGCCACAGGCCATGTCCGATGAGGTGATTCAGGCGTTTTGCCGCCGGGCCGAGGCATTGCAGCTGGACTATGAGGTGATGCCCAGTGGTGCGGGGCACGATGCGCAGTACATGGCCAGGATCACGCCGACAGGTCTGATATTTATACCCAGTATTGGTGGTATCAGCCATGCGCCAGATGAGTGGACGCATTGGCAGGATGTGGAAATAGGCGCAAATCTTTTGCTGCATACCGCCTTGGATTTCGCCAGGCCATCAGGAAAAACGCAGTCTGCCTGACGGTTCGAGCTGATGGCCGATGTCGAGCAAAAGCGTTTCCGGGAAAGCGTTGCCAGTAGGAACAGGGGCGGCAGGAGGGTTAGTGAATGTATCGCGATGTTATGACGGCATGACTAAACGTTTGCCGTTTATCGAACTGCCGCGGGTGCGGGCTGCCATGAATGGATTCAGTCAGATTCCGGTAGGCGGCCATTCCAATGATGAAGAATATTTGTTTGTCCTTTGCTCGATTTGGCCAAACAGGTATGCAGATGGCAATGGCCTGGATAAATGTCTGGATCCAGTGCATGGCCAGCTGACGTTTCAAGCAGGGCTGAAGGAAATTCTGACATGGATTTGATTCTTGCGTGGTTCCGGCGGCAGCTGGCTGATCCGCAGATTGTCGCGCTGGCACTGATCGTGCTGCTGTTGGTGTTGTCGGTATGGTTGTTCGGGCAAATGCTTGCCCCACTTCTGGTTTCATTGGTGATCGCCTATTTGCTCGATGCGATGGCAGGACGCTTACGTGCTTGCGGAGTGCGTCACTCGATTGCAACCTCAGTGGTGTTTGTCATGTTCCTGGCGATACTTTGGGCCTGTTTCTTCTGGTTGCTGCCGCTGCTGATACGGCAAATGGGGCAACTGTTTCATCAAATACCGTTCATGGTGATTGAAGTACAGCAAGCCTTGTTGCAGCTGCCTTCCAAGTACCCCGCCATGATCTCCGAGCAACAGATTCGTGAAGTGTTTGCCGGCTTCAATACTGAGTTGATTCGTTTAAGCCAGCGGCTATTGGATTTCTCAATCGCTTCACTAATGACTCTGATCACGATCCTGATCTATTTGGTGCTGGTGCCCATTCTGGTATTTTTTTTGTTGAAGGATAAGGTGCTGTTAATCAACTGGGTGACCGGTTTCTTGCCCAGGGACCGGCGTTTGACGCATGAGGTGTGGGTCGAAGTGGATCGTCAGATCGGAAATTATGTACAAGGTAAACTGATTGAGATATTGATCGTGAGTTTTGTAACCTGGGTGGTCTTTCGTTATCTCAATCTCCAGTATGCGACGTTGCTGGCTACGTTGACTGGCGTATCGGTGCTCGTACCTTATGTCGGGGCCACGGTCGTGACACTGCCAGTGGCACTGGTTGCATATTTTCAATTCGGCATGGCGCCATCTTTTTACTATGTCATGCTGGCCTATGCAATCATCCAGTTCCTGGACGGGAACTTGCTGGTTCCAGTGCTGTTCAGCGAGGCCGTCAATCTGCATCCGGTCGCGATTATTGCGGCCATTCTGCTGTTTGGAGGGCTCTGGGGGTTCTGGGGGGTGTTTTTTGCGATTCCTCTGGCTACCGTGATTCAGGCAATTCTTCGGGCTTGGCCGCGCGAGGAATATCCGAAGAACGATGATGCGTTGGTTGCCCGGTAGCATGCCCCTTCAAGCAAGAGCTATGGCTTGACCGAGTCCATATCAATCAAATTGCTGCAAACACGATTGCTGATTGAAAGCAAACCGTTGATCAGTTCCTATGGCAAGTACCATGCGGCTTGCTTACACTTGGACTTGGGCTTTTCTCGGCGCTGTGCATATTAAGCCCTACCATTCACGGTATAATCAAGCTTTCGCTTTTCAGCTGGACACACCATTTTATGCAAGAAAAATATCATGCTCAGGAGATTGAGCGGCAGGCGCAGCAAGACTGGCAAGAGCAGGCTGTTTTTAACGTGTCCGAAGTTTCGGACAAGCCGAAATATTATTGCTTGTCGATGTTTCCTTATCCCTCCGGTAAGTTGCATATGGGACATGTGCGCAACTATACCATCGGTGATGTGTTGTCACGTTATCGCCGTATGCAGGGCTATAACGTCATGCAGCCTATGGGTTGGGATGCATTCGGCCTGCCTGCCGAGAATGCTGCCATTCAGCGCGGCGTGCCGCCAGCGCAATGGACTTATGACAACATTGCATACATGCGTGGTCAATTGCAAAGTCTGGGGTTTGGCATCGACTGGCGCCGCGAGCTGGCCACTTGCGATCCGGATTATTACCGCTGGAATCAATGGCTGTTTCTGCGGATGCTGGAAAAAGGCATTGCTTACCAGAAAACCCAGGTGGTGAATTGGGATCCAGTCGATCAGACTGTGCTGGCGAATGAACAGGTCATCGATGGTTGCGGTTGGCGTACCGGTGCGCTGGTGGAGAAGCGTGAAATTCCCGGTTATTATCTCGCCATTACCCAGTATGCGGACGAATTGCTGGCTGATCTGGACAAACTGCCAGGCTGGCCCGAGCGGGTGAAAACCATGCAGGCGAATTGGATTGGCAAGAGTTATGGGGTGGATATCACTTTCCCGGCCGATACGGCTTCAGGTATGCCGCAGGCATTGAAAATTTTTACGACGCGTGCGGATACTTTGATCGGGGCAACTTATGTGGCTGTTGCTGCCGAGCATCCAGTCGCATTGCATGCCGCCCGGGATCAATCGGACTTGGCTGCCTTTATCGAGGAATGCCGACATGGTGCCACCATCGAAGCGGAACTCGCGACGCAAGAAAAAAAGGGGATGGCAACGGGGTTGTATGTCGTGCATCCGTTAACGGGCGAGCGATTGCCGGTATGGGTGGCTAATTACGTGCTCATGAGCTATGGCGAGGGGGCAGTGATGGCAGTCCCGGCACATGATGAGCGCGATTTCGAATTCGCCAGCCAGTATGCCCTGCCAATTAGGGCAGTCATTAAACCAGCGGATGGCGAGCAGATCCTTCCGCTGACCCAGGCCTATACCGAATATGGCATCACTTTCGATTCGGGTGAGTTTTCCGGGCTGGAGTCAGCGGCGGCTATCGATGCGGTTGCGGATGCACTGGCCCGGAAAGAAATGGGTGAGAAACGCGTGCGCTATCGATTGCGTGACTGGGGTATTTCACGCCAGCGTTACTGGGGGTGCCCGATTCCGTTGATCCATTGCGAACACTGTGGTGTTGTGCCGGTGCCAGATGATCAGCTGCCGGTGGTGCTGCCTGTAGACCTGGTGCCGGATGGCTCTGGCAATCCGTTGGCCAAGACCCCCTCATTCTATGAATGTACCTGTCCGCGTTGCGGGCAACCGGCGCGGCGCGAGACCGATACCATGGATACATTTGTCGATTCCTCCTGGTATTTTATTCGCTATGCATGCCCGGATCAGCATGAGGCCATGACTGATCAGCGCGCGGATTACTGGCTGCCGGTCGATCAGTATATTGGAGGCATCGAGCATGCCATCTTGCACTTGCTTTACTCGCGTTTCTGGAGCAAGGTGATGCGTGATTTGGGAGGGGTGTCCTGTGATGAACCTTTCTCCAATCTGCTCACGCAGGGGATGGTGCTGAACGAAATTTTCTTCCGTAAAACGGGTGCCGGGCGTATGCATTATTACAATCCGTCAGAAGTCGATATTTTATATGATGAAGCAGGCAAAAGAACGGGTGCCATATTGCAGGCCGATGGTCAGCCAGTAGAGTCCGGCGGGATTGGCACCATGTCAAAATCAAAAAACAATGGCGTCGATCCGCAGGAAATAGTCGAGCATTATGGTGCCGATACTGCCCGCTTGTTTATGATGTTTGCCAGCCCGCCTACCCAGACACTGGAATGGTCGGATGCCGGGGTCGAAGGCGCTTTTCGCTTTCTCAAACGTTTGTGGCGGCAGGTCTATTTGCACGTACAGCAAGATGCTGCGCTGCCGGCAATCGATTCGAGTGCCCAGCATGCGCTCCCGGCTGAACTCAAAGTACTGCGTTACCAGTTGCATCAAACGATTGTCAAGGTTTCTGACGATCTGGAGCGGCGCCATACCTTTAATACTGCAATCGCCGCAGTGATGGAGCTCATGAACGAGTTGAGCAAACTGCAGGACAGTGATGATCCGGTTGCACGTCATCTGATGCAAGAGGCGCTGGAAAATATGGTATTGCTGCTTTCACCTATTGTGCCGCATATCTGTCATATCCTCTGGCGCGAGCTCAGACCTGGCACGGAGTTGCTGGATCAATCCTGGCCCAAAGCTGATGAGCGGGCGTTGATTCAGGATGAGATGGACCTGGTGGTTCAAGTTAATGGCAAGCTGCGTGCCCAGATTCGTGTGGCCAGAGATGCCAGCCAGGCTGCCATCGAGCATGCGGCATTGGCTCATGAGCATATTCAAAAAAGCGTTGCCGGCCGGCCTGTAAGAAGAGTGGTCATTGTTCCAGGAAAGCTGGTCAATATCGTTGTTTGATCACTGATTGTTTCTGCAGATGTCGAGATTATCATTTGTTGTATTGTTTTTTCTTGTGGCGAGTCTTGCCGCCTGCGGCTTTCAGTTACGGGGACAAGTTGCCGAGCTGCCATTTGAGCGGGTTTATATTACTGCACCGGCCGGCCTGACCATAGGTTCTGACCTAGAGCGGGCAATCAATACCCATACTCGTGCACAAGTGGTCAAGAAAATGGAGAAAGCCGAGGTGGTGATCCAGATAATCAGCGCTATCAATGAAAAGCGTATTCTCTCTCTTTCAGGGGGGGGGAGAGTGCGCGAATTTGAATTGGGGTATCGGGTTGCAACCCGGCTGCTGGATCCCAGTGGTGCGGAGTTGTTAACCCTGAACGAAATCAGGTTGACGCGCATTCTGCCCTTCCTGGATGCGCAGGTGTTAGCCAAGGTTGCAGAAGAGGAAATGCTGTACAAGGACATGCAGAACGACGCTGTGCAGCAGATTATCCGGCAAATTTCAGCCATCAATCCTGGTTAGTGTGCCTGTCGCATGCAGCTTAACCCTGAACATCTAGCCAAACAGCTCGGGAGTGGTATTGCACCACTGTATGTGATTCTGGGCGACGAGCTGCTGTTGGCCATGGAAATCGCCGATGAGATACGCCGCCAGGCGGGCAGCGATGGCTATGCCGAGCGAGAAGTGCTGACAGTGGACCCGCGTTTTGACTGGGCGCATCTGAAGCGATGGCGCTGCCAATCATCATTGTTCGGTGAGCGGCGGATGCTGGAGCTGCGTATTCCCACGGGTAAGCCCGGCAGGGAAGGGGGGGCTGCCATCGAGATGTTTTGTCGCAATTTGCCGGCCGATACCGTGACAGTTGTGATGCTGCCTGGGGTTGACAGGCAGGGTCAGGCGAGCAAATGGTTCAAGGTGCTCGAGCAAACAGGTCTGGTGATTGCGGTGCCATCGGTTAAACGTGCACAATTGGCTGGTTGGATAGCGCAACGCCTGCAACGACAAGGGCAATCGGCTGACCGTGATGTTCTGCAATTTTTTGTGGACAAGGTTGAAGGCAACTTGTTGGCAGCGCATCAGGAAATCAAAAAACTCGCATTGCTCTATCCCTCTGGGAGATTGTCTTTCGAGCAAGTGAAAAACGCTATCCTGGATGTCGCGCGCTACGATGTTTTGCAGTTGTCCGAAGCGCTGTTAATGGCTGACATGGTGCGATATAGCCGGATTTTATCGGGCCTGCAGGGCGAAGGTGCCGCGCTGCCATTAATATTGGCAGTGCTCGCCGAACAAATCCGCGTACTATTGAAAATATGCTTGGCAGTCGATGCCAAGCGGGGGGGGGCGCTGGCGCAGATCATGAAGGTACAGCGGGTATGGCCTTCTCAGCAGAAATTGATTGCCCACGCGCTGCAACATGCCGATCGACAATTATTGATGGGTGCGCTCCGGCATGCGGCACATATTGATCGTATCATCAAGGGGGTGGTACAGGGAGATGCCTGGGAGGCGCTCTTGCAATTGGGGATGCATTTTGCCGGGCACCGCAATTTATACGCTAGGAGGCTGTCCGAGAATAGCGATCGTAGCGAGGGCGAGGCTGGTTGAGTTGGATTTTTCGATCATTTGAGGCGAATAGTCGTTTTATTTAACGAAAAGGATCGTAAAATCCAGCCAATCAGGCTCGTCCGCAGTAGATCAGTCTATTCTCGGACAGCCTCCTAGCAGCGATTGCTACGCTGTGCCGCATGTCAATTAAACCCGGAAATTCCGGTTGGGCAGGTTTAAAGACTGTGCAATCCGGCTGGTCGGGAATTACGGGTCAAATTTTAAAATACAGATGAAAGCAAACATTGCATGGCAAGACGGCGTCAGCTTCCTCGGGCAAACGGAAAGTGGCCATTCCGTGTTGATGGATGGTGCACCGGAGGCCGGAGGGAAGAACCTGGGGCCGCGTCCGATGGAAATGATTCTGATGGGGCTGGGTGGGTGCACGGCATTTGATGTCGTGCTCATTCTGCGCAAGGCGCGGCAGGCGATCAGCCATTGCTCGATCGAGATCGATGCGCAACGTGCAGATAAAGATCCAAAAGTCTTTACGCGTATTCATTTGCATTTCATCGTGACCGGACAAAATCTCAATCCCCGTCAGGTGGAACGTGCGATTAGCCTCTCCGCAGAAAAATATTGCTCCGCTTCCCTGATGCTAAAGGCGACCGTTGCTATTACGCATGATTATGAAATCATTGCGGAGTGAGTCTCTGAGAAGCAGCTTGGAAATTTCCGTTTTAGGCCCATCTCTTTAACGTCATATCTATGGCGGTGATGCATGGTTGCCGAAAAGCGTCTGGATGGCCGCGGCCCGTTGGGCCTCGCCATGGCAGTGACCAAGGTGTGTGCGGCGATCGTTTTTTACTATTCGCCATTGCGAGCGTAGCGCAGCAATCCAGCCCAGCGTCAACCAGGTCTTGGTGCTGGGACCTTGCCAGGTAGGTAGCAGGGGAGGTTGTCCATGGTTTTAGAAAAAGCAGCGCGTGTTGATGCACATCAAGTTGCTGCATGATCAATCGAATCCAGTGTTGCCAGCCCTGATCAGGGCTGGTGCTAGATCCGCAGAGGTTTGAAATAAAAAAATTCAAAAGTAGGTTGTAAAAGCTGATTTTCCCTTGTATTATAATTCTGTGCTAGTCAATTGAAGGAAGTTGATTCGGTTGTTTATGTTTGGGTGATCAAGGAATCAAGTTCCTTTTCATGTTAGGTATAAATTATCTGGACAATTAATTCATGTTCTGGTACGTAGCATGCGGTTTTTTTGAAATGAAAATCGGGTAGTAATACCTGTTAGAAAAACTATTAACTCATGTAATTATTTCTATAGGGAGACTCAAAATGAAACTCACTTTAGTATTGGCTGCATTGTTGGTAGCATCCTCATTGACTGCATGCATGGCAGAGAAACCTGCTCAGTATCCTCCAAGCCTGATGATGGAACGTGATTCCATGCCAGATAAAGTAGATGATAGTGAGAATTAAAATATATGACCAAGAAGCTTTAACCGCCCTTTTAGGGCGGTTTTTTTTTGTGTGCA
>NZ_JBEUDO010000040.1:0-25653 GCF_050584665.1 Nitrosomonas sp. ANs5 | reverse complement strand
TGTTTTTTAGCCCGGCAACTTGTTGCACGAGTATCGCTATGGCAATATGAACAATCAATCTCAACAATAACGAAAATGTCTACCTATCCTCAGAAACTTGTGGCGCTATTATTGACGGGTTGCGCGTTGTCGGGTTGTGCTTCCGTGAACGATCGGCGTGATCCTTTGGAATCCATGAACCGTGCCATATTCGCATTTAACGAGAAGCTGGATGAGGTTGTGCTGGAGCCGGTAGCAAGGGGCTATCGCGCCGTGACGCCAGACCCGATCGAGATGATCGTCGGGAATTTTTTTGCCAATCTGGATGATGTGGTCATCACCGCCAATTCGCTGTTACAACTGAAGTTTGCGGATGCGGCAGCAAGTTCGACGCGCGTGCTGATCAATACGACTTTCGGTATGCTGGGGGCGGTTGACCTGGCGAGCCATATCAGCCGTGTGAGCGATATCGATATCAGCAAGCGCAACGAGGATTTTGGTCAGACATTGGGTCACTATGGAATCGGTAGCGGCCCCTATCTGGTCCTGCCGGTATTGGGCCCGAGCACTGTGAGAGATGCGATAGGCATCGGTGTGGACAGTAGCATTTTTCATCCTGCACGGGCGATTTATACCAATTTCGATTTATGGACGGTGCGTGCGCCGGCCACGACCGGCGAGATGATCGACCGGCGTGCGCAAATGCTTGATCTCGATAAAACGCTGGAAGAAGCGGCGCTGGATAAATACGAGTTTGTTCGCGATTCCTTTCTGCAGCGACGCGAGAGCCTAGTGCGTGATGGTAGGCCGCTAGCGGATGAAGATTTTGAAGAGTTTAATGATTTTGATGAAGAGTTTTTGCTGGACGATTGAACCTGGAATCCTCGGATGAAATAATCTTGCAGCAAGGCCGTGCCTTGCCATGAGGCAGCTGAAAATTCCAGGTTGAAACGGTTTTGTTGCCTGACCTTGGCCAGACTCAACGGATGATAGTGTGTGCTGAGTCCGGCAGAGTCAGCCGGTATCAACCGGCGGCGCGTAACGCTTCGATTCGCTCTTCAAGTGGCGGATGTGACATGAATAAACGTCCCAATTGGCTGCGTTGCCCGGAAATTCCAAAAGCCGCAATTTTTTCTGGCAAATGGGAGGGCTCGTATTCCTGTTGCAAGCGCTGCAATGCCGCAATCATCTTGGTGCGTCCCGAAAGTTGAGCGCTGCCGGCATCGGCACGGAATTCACGCTGGCGGCTGAACCACATGACGATAGTGGTCGCCAGTATGCCAAGCACCAGCTGGGCGATCAGGCTGGTGATGAAATAGGCCGGTCCATGGCCTTCTTCCGTTTTGAAGACGACACGGTCGACCAAGTGACCGATCACGCGCGACAGGAAAATGACAAAAGTGTTGACGACCCCCTGAATGAGTGCCAGGGTGATCATGTCGCCATTCGCGATATGACTGACTTCATGAGCCAAGACCGCTTCAGCCTCGTCCTGGCTCATTTTCTGCAACAAGCCGCTACTTACCGCCACCAGCGCATTGTTTTTGTTCATTCCTGTTGCAAAGGCGTTGATGTCGGGCGAGTCATAAATAGCCACCTCTGGCATACCTATTCCCGCTGCTCTGGCCTGCCGGCGAACGGTATCGACCAGCCAGCCTTCGGTTGCATTCGAAGGGATCTCAATGACCATGGCGCCCGTCATGTGTTTTGCACTCCACTTGGACATAGCCAGCGAAATAAGAGAGCCGCCAAAGCCGATGACTGCCGAGAATACCAGCAGGGCATTAAAATTCAGGGCGCTGCCTTCGGCATCTAAGATCCGATCCACCCCAAGCAAACGCAGGGTGATGCTTAATACCACTAATATTGCAAGGTTGGTTGCAACAAATAGAAGAATTCGTTTCATTGCCGTGTTCCTTCAAGATTGGTTGACGAGCATTCAAAAATGTTAAACGGTAATCGTTCACAACATGATCGCATATGATGACACATTTCATAATATCAAGTGTGCCAGCTCACTGGCGGCAAAGGTTGCATTGCCGTGAGCAAAATTGCCTGAGATGCCATTATAATGAACAGCTGTTGCCCTGGTTCTGGTAGTGGATTCGGGGCTGGCTGCGGCTATTTAAACTACGGGACATCAAAAGGGGAGAGAATTTGTCGATTAATGAAAGCAATACAATGGGGGATGTAAAATGCGTCAACAGCCTGTCGTGATCGTTGGCAGTGGGCTGGCAGGTTATGCCGTCGCACGGGAATTGCGGAGACTGGATACTGACACTCAGGTGACACTTTTGTCTGCGGATCATGGTGGATTTTATTCCAAGCCTATGTTATCCAATGCCTTGGCAACAGGCAAAACACCTGACTCGATTCTGAATGCAGAGGCTGGCAAGATGGCCGATCAATTGAATATCGTGATCCGGCCATACACCCGCGTTGATGCGATAGATACAGCTGGCGAGAGTGTACTGCTTGAGAATGGCGAGCGCCTGGGTTACGGCCGGCTGGTATTGGCACTCGGGGCTGATCCAGTTCGGTTGGCGATTCCGGGAGAGGGAGCAGATGAGATATTGTCCGTCAATGACCTGGATGATTATCGACATTTCCGTGAGTGCATAGAGGGTAAACAGCATATAGCAATCCTTGGCGCCGGGCTGATTGGTTGTGAATTCGCCAATGATCTTGCTGCCAAGGGCTATCAAGTGAGTGTGTTCGATCTAAGTCCGCAACCGCTCGGTCGTTTGCTTCCTGAAGAAGCCGGCCGATTCTTGCAAGAAAAATTGGCTTCGGCTGGTGTCAATTTTCTGCTCGGGACAACTGTCCACAAGATAGAGAAAGCAGATGGCGGTTATCGGTTATTCTACCAAGATGATCAGTTTGTCCAGGCGGATGTGGTGCTTTCGGCAATTGGTCTAAGGTCTCGAATCAGTCTGGCCGAGGCTGCGGGAATAAGTGTGAATCGGGGCATTCAAGTGGACAGGTATTTGCAAACCAGTATCCAGAATATCCATGCGCTGGGGGATTGTGCGGAAGTGGACGGTAAAGTGTTGCCGTTCATCATGCCCATCACGCATGCTGGCCGAGCGCTGGCTGCGACATTGGCCGGCACACCAACCCGTCTTCACTATCCGGCAATGCCGGTATTGGTAAAAACGCCCGGCTGTCCAACCGTGGTTTCACCCCCCGACCCGCACGCGAAAGGCGAGTGGCAGATCGAAGCCAGCCTGGATGGGGTTAAGGCCTTGTTTCAGGATGCGGCGGGCAATTTGCTGGGTTTTGCCCTGCTGGGGACGGCAACCAGCGAACGTCAGACGCTGACATCGCGATTGCCGCCTATATTGGCATAAATTAACGCCTTATTGCACATGAGAAGATCGTCTCAGAAAGTGAAATATCCAGGCGCATCCGCCTTGCGTGAGCTTGTCAGGGTAGCCAGAGGGCTGGCTCGATCCAGCAGCCGAATCGAGGATGCTTTCTGGGAGAAGCGACTGGATGATGTTGTCCAGTCGCTATTGGCCGCTGGAGATGATCAAACGCTACAGTTGGCACTCGATCGGCTGCAGGATCTGGAACCGGAAGTCTATGCTGAAATACTCTATACCATTGAGGCGTCAGTCGAGTGCACTAAATGGATGGCACCGGATCAGGAATACGATGTATTGCTGTTTGTCATGCCGGTCCTGGCCTGGTCGCATAGACAGGATGCCATTCCCTATGGAGAGATCCCCGATGCCATCATAGCCAATCTGCAAGCACTGCTGGCAACGCTGGTATTCGCCAAGGGGGTCAGGATAACCCTGGCCAACTATATGCTGTGTCCGCAGCAGATACAGGGTCATTACCATTTTTTGTATGATCTGGCGCATCAATCGCGGCCAGCGGCAGTTGCTGGTCAATCCGTTATGCATCTGGAAGCGTCGATGCCTGGCAAGACCGATACCTTATCAGGCATCAGGTTTGTTGTGGGTGCGGCGGCTACGCCTCGGGGCGGGGCTATTTTTCGTTGGCAAACCATGCGCGGCCATGCGCGGTTGGCGGATAAATCCCAGGCTGACGAACCGGAAATAGGGGGCTGGCAAACCGAGGTCGACAAGCTTCTGCAAGAGTTTTTTCCAGGCTGTGCGGTACGCTCGGTGATGCCCGATGCCTTTTTTGCTGGCGCACGCACCGCTGCTCATCTGATTCGTCCATTCTCGGTTTATGCTTGTCTCGATTATTTAATGGCCAACGATATCGTCATGGATTCATTAACCGCGGTGATAGCGCCTGTTCTAGGAGAACAGCACCATGAATACCGCATCAGCTTGATTTATACCAAGACTGGAGAAGTTCTTCATGGCATTATCTGGTCCTTGGTTAACGATGAATCTGCCGGCATGCTCGTCATCTCGGAAATTCAGGCTATCCTGCACGAGTGTGGTATAACCAGAATGATTGTCCTGGGCAATATGCTCGATCTCGAACCTGCTTCTGAAGCAGAATATGAAAGTAGCTTGTTTCCGAACCTTGAAGGGAAAATGGTCAAGACGAGCCGGATGAGCGATTTCAAAGAACTATCGGGGTATTTACATTGACAAAAGAGAAAGATACATGCTCTATTTGATTTACGGGGAGGATGCTCCCAACAGTCTGGCACAGCGCATGGCGAATCGGCCCGCGCATCTGTCACGCTTGCAAGCCTTGCAGGAAGAAGGGCGACTTTATTTGGCGGGGCCTTGTCCGGCTATCGATAGTGCTGATCCTGGGCCGGCGGGTTTTTCCGGCAGCTTGATCGTGGCTGAGTTTGCTTCTCTCGAGGAAGCGCAAAACTGGGCTGATGCGGATCCTTACAAATCGTCCGGTGTGTATGCAAAAATCAGCGTGAAGCCATTCAAGAAAGTCTTGCCGGAATAATTTCAAGTGTCCAGTAATTGTTTAGGAACTCAAGCTGGCTCAAGCTCTCCAATCTTGCGAATGCCTGTCGTATCAATTATGGGCGAAGGAATCCAGGCTAGGAGGCTGTCCGAGAATAGCGATCGTAGCGAGGGCGAGGCTGGTTGAGTTGGATTTTTCGATCATTTGAGGCGAATAGTTGTTCTATTTAACGAAAAGGATCGTAAAATCCGGTCAATCAGGCTCGTCCGCAGTAGATCAGTCTATTCTCGGACAGCCTCCTAGGTTGGCATGGGTGACTCGTGTCCCGTTGTTCACAAAAAAGGATTCATCCGTGCTTTGTTAAGGCATACGCTTATCAAGCCAATTTATTAACCTGACTATAAATCCAAAGGTAATTTTATGCGTCTAATCAAATTTATGTTTTGCGTGCCCTTCGCTGTCCTGAGCCTGGCCGTTGTGTCTCCCTTGTATGCTCAGAGTGCCGGTACGGTTGCTAAAGTCAATGGCGTGGCCATTCCCCAGGCACGCCTCGATCTCATGGTCAAGGCCGCAGTCGCGCAAGGACAGCCGGATACGAATGAGATGAGAAATGCGCTGCGAGAAAATCTGATTGCAGAAGAAATTCTTGCGCAGGAAGCGGTAAAGAAGGGACTGGATCGTGACCCGGAGGTCGTAACCCAGATCGAGCTTGCGCGTCAAGCAGTTCTGATTAGAGCATTCCAGGCTGATTACATCCGGAACAATACCATCAGTGACGCCGAGTTGCGTAAAGAATATGAAGCGGTCAAGTCGCAGATGGGTGACAAGGAATATAAAGCACGTCATATCCTCGTAGAAACGGAGAAAGAAGCTAAAGACCTCGTTGCCATGCTCAAAAAAGGTGGCTCATTCGAAAAACTGGCAAGCGAACGTTCCATCGACAGCGGCAGCAGGGACAATGGCGGGGAGTTGGGTTGGAGTCCGTCTGCGGTATATGTCAAGCCGTTTGCCGATGCATTGAGGAATCTGAAGAAAGGGGAGCTGACCAGTCAGCCGGTGCAGACAACATTTGGTTGGCATATCATACAACTGGATGATGTGCGGGCTGCCGTGCCACCCACTTTTGAAGAGGTCAAGCAGAATATGCAGCAGCGTGTACTGCAGCGTAACTTCGCCGAGCTGGTCGAGTCGTTGCGTAAAAAAGCCAAAGTGCAATAATAAGCAACTGGATGCAATCATCGGGCGCATCCTTGGACTGGATCCATGCGCCCGATGATTAGGGACGGGTGACCGTTCTTACCCGCGGGGAAAGCGCAGCGAGCAGTTCATAGCTGATGGTGGCTGCGCTTTCAGCAACGTGCTCAACAGGTAATCCCTGCCCCCACAACGTGACCGGGCTGCCAATCTTCGCGTGCTCGATACCACTCAAATCGACGCTCAACATATCCATCGAAACTCGCCCAATTAGCCGGGTACGCTGGCCATCAACCAGTACGGGTGTGCCTGTGGGTGCATGGCGGGGGTAACCATCCGCATAGCCTGCAGCAACAATTCCAATCCGCATGGGGCGATCTGCCACAAACTGTCCGCCATAACCCAATCTGTCTTGTGGATTGAGGTGTTGGATGGCGATGATTTGGCTGGTTAATGTCATGACCGGCCGCAAGCCGAGTTCGTCGCCTGTTTTTTCGATCAGCGGGGACGCCCCGTAAAGCAGCAGGCCTGGACGAACCCAGTCTGCATGAGTCTGGGGGTAACGCAAGATGGCGGCAGAATTGGCTAGCGTTTGGGGCAGGCGCTCGGTTCCTGGTAGCTGAAGGGCAGCAAAGCGACTCAATTGCTGATCGACATCATGCCTTTCCTGTGGGTTATCTGCACAGGCGAAATGCGTCATCAGCGTAATGCTGCTGACAAAGGCCTGCTGCCTGAGCGCATCCAGTACGGTGCGACCTTGCTCGGGTCTGAAACCGAGTCGATTCATGCCGGAATTGATTTTGAGAAAAATGTCGAGTTTCTCAATTTCCTTGCATGAGAGCAGCATGGCTAACTGCTCTTGATGATGAATGACGGTGCTCAGATGATATCGAGCCAGTACCTTGAGCTCCGCTATCGAGAAGAACCCCTCCAGCAGTAGAATGGGCTGCGGGAAGCCGGCTTCCCGCAATTGTATGGCCGCTTCCAGCTCCAGCACGGCAAATGCATCGACATCACTCAGTGCCTGTGCACAGCGGAGCAGGCCATGTCCATAAGCATCGGCTTTGATGACGGCGATGACGCGCGCGTGGCGAACATGCTCGCGGATGACGGAAAGATTATGCCGTAAGGCGGCGAGATCGATAATGGCGCAAGTCGGGCGGTACATTATGCTGTTTGCCGCAGCAAAGAAATAGGGGGCGTATCGATGGTGATGCAAGCAGTCCCGATGGGGTTTTTTGTGTACATTTGTCCAGTGGGTTGGCTTGGCCATGATGAGAGCATGCCAGTATGCCGGGCTCTCCTGGATTTCGAACAGCTGGAGGAGCGCTTCACTAATCCGGACTGCCCGACAAAACCATGGTTAGGCGCCTCGGGCCTGCGTCTGCCCATGTATGCCTGCCATGCAGCCAGCGTTGCGGTTTCATACTCGATGTCTTCTGAAGCGCACATCGGTGCAGCAATGAGATCGTGAGGGGGCACTGGTGCGGGCAGGAGAGCGGCTAAACCGGATAAGACAATGGCCGTATTGGTGTTGTTAATGTCGGAGTTGGGTTGTGCCTGGCTGGGTGGGTGCTGCCGCAGTCAGTGGCTGCGGATCCAGGGTGGCAACCGTTAGAAAGTCATCGATCAGATATTTCCGGGCGACTTCTTTGACTTGCTCAGCTTGAACTGCCTGCAGTCCCTTTAAAATAGTATCCGCATCTCGATGGGTAAGGCCCGCGCTTTCCAGTCTGCCAATTTGCATGGCCTGTGAGAACATCGAGTCAAGCTGGTAAACGTGAGCTGCCACAACTTGCGCCTTGACCCGCGCGAGTTCCGCCTCCGTGATGCCGGATTCGACAATCTGGCTGATTTCAGCCCGTATGGATTGCTCGAGTTCATCAATGGTTTTGTCTTCACTTGGTGTGCCATCAAAATAAAACATGCCGGGGCCACGGGCAATAGCGCTGTAGCCGGCGCCCACCGAAAGGGCAATGCGGGCTTCGCGTACCAGCGATTTATTGAGTCGCGCGGAAGCGTGGCCATCCAACACGCCGGCCAGGATTTCCAGCGCATAAGGTTCCCACTCGTTTTGTGGGTCGCGCAGAGTCGGTACTTTGTATCCCATCAATAGATAGGGCAGTTTTGCGGGTGCCTTGACCTGCAGGCGCTTGGTGCCAACCTGGGGAGGTTCCGTCTGGGGCTTGCGTTCGGCGATGCCGGGTAACGGGCGGGCATTGGCTTTGCCATAATGCTGTTTTGTCAATGCGAGCACGTTTTCCGGATCAACATCGCCAACTACGACCAGGACCGCATTGTTGGGGGTATACCAGCGGTCGTACCATTCCTGGTTGTCGCTGACTTGCATATGCTCCAGATCATTCATCCAGCCGATCACCGGTCGCCGGTAAGGATGGGTCTGGAATGCGGTGGCGATCATTTTTTCATAGAGCAGGGAACGCGGCTGATCGTCAGTCCGCAGTCTTCTTTCCTCCATTACAACCTGAATTTCCTTGCTGAATTCTTCTTCGGTGAGTAGCAAATTGCTCATGCGATCAGATTCAAGTGCCATGGCCATCGGCAGATGACGCTGATGCAGCTGCTGGTAGTAGGCCGTGTAATCGCGGCTGGTAAACGCATTTTCTCTCCCCCCGACTGCGGCAATCCGCCGGGAAAACTCTCCTGGAGGAACCTCGGCTGTGCCCTTGAACATCATATGCTCGAGGGCGTGAGCCACGCCGGTTGTACCGTTGGTTTCATCCATGCTGCCCACTTTGTACCAGATTTGGTGAATGACCACCGGTGAGCGATGATCTTCTTTGACGATCAGTTTGAGACCGTTATCGAGCGAATATTCATGCGGATTTGCTAGCGCGGAATGGGAGCCCGCCAGTGCAAGACCGAACAGGATCAGAGCGTAATGAGCAAAACGGAAATCAGTTTTCATATATTTGGCAAAATGGCTTTTCACTGAAGCAAGAGACTAAATCTACTAACCGTTAAGTGATATTATATTTATCTCTCTGAAACAAGAACAGCCTACCAGAATGTTTAGTATTTTTAAATCCAAAAAAGATAAGAACGATAAAAACGATCAGAATGATCAGAACGAACAAACCACCGAACCGGTCAGCTTTGCCAGTAAAATCAGGCAAGGGCTGGCTCGCACCCGGCAGAATCTCGGCAAGCAGCTGTCCGGATTGTTCCGTGGCCGCAAGATCGATGAGGCGTTGTATGAAGAACTCGAGACCGCGTTATTGACAGCAGATACCGGGATTACAGCCACCCATCGTTTGCTGGAGTCGCTGCGCAAGCGCGTCAAGCGCGATGCATTGAGTGATTCCGAACAGCTCAAGACAGCCCTGCAAGACGCCCTGGTCGAGTTGCTTCAACCCTTGGTGCGACCGCTGGAGACCACAGAAAAGCAGCCTTTCGTGATTATGATCACGGGCGTGAACGGTGTGGGTAAAACGACCACAATCGGCAAGCTTGCCCATTATTTTCAGGCACAAGGACAATCTGTCTTGCTGGCTGCCGGCGATACCTATCGGGCTGCGGCACAGGAGCAATTGAAAATATGGGGTGAGCGCAACAATATTACGGTGATTGCGCAGGAGAATGAGGATGGCAAGAAAAGCGACCCGGCTGCTGTGATTTTTGATGCGATTACTGCTGCCAGGGCACGGCATATCGATATCGTGCTGGCCGATACTGCCGGTCGCTTGACGACACAGCTCCATTTGATGGAGGAAATTAAAAAGATCAAGCGTGTGATCACCAAGGCCATTCCCGGCGCTCCCCATGAAGTGTTGCTGGTGCTGGATGCCAATACCGGTCAGAATGCTGTAAGCCAGCTCAAGGCATTCGACGAGGCGCTGGGGGTAACGGGTCTGGTGTTGACCAAACTGGACGGGACTGCGAAGGGCGGTGTCATTGCAGCTATTGCCGCACAATACGCTGACCATCCGCCTGCTTTGCGCTTTGTCGGGGTGGGTGAGGGACTGGATGATTTGAGGCCGTTCGATGCCAAAGAATTTGCCGAAGCGTTATTTGATTGAGCGTCTACTGGGTATTCCTCTGGCATGATCGATTTCCAACATGTGAATAAGCGCTACGTAGGCGGCTACGAAGCGCTCACCGACATTACGTTTTCTGTCGAGCGCGGTGAACTGGTTTTTTTTACCGGCCATTCGGGCGCGGGCAAAAGCACGCTTCTGAAAATGGTCGCTGCCATAGAGCGGCCAACTTCCGGCAACATTTTTGTGGGTCAACAGAATATCAGCGCACTCAAACGCAGTGCGATTCCCTACTTGCGCCGGAATCTGGGATTGATTTTCCAGGAACAGCGGATTCTGCTGGATCGCAATGTATTTGCCAACGTCATGTTGCCGTTGCAGGTGATGGGGGCTGACAGCAGAACCGCTGCCGCACGGGTACGCGCGGCACTGGACAAGGTCGGATTGCTGGATAAGGAGAAGGTGAATCCGATTACCTTGTCCGGCGGTGAGAAGCAGCGATTGTGCATCGCCCGTGCTGTCGTTCACCGTCCCACCATCTTGATCGCAGATGAGCCGACAGCGAGCCTCGATGCCGGCTATGCACGGGAGATCATGGCCGTTTTCGAGTCGTTTCACCAAGTGGGCGTGACAGTGCTGATCGCTACCCACGATATGATGTTGCTCGATGCAGTCCGCTCTCGTGTCTTCGAGCTTAAACAAGGAAAGCTGGCCGCATGAGTATATGGTTATCCCAGCACTGGCATGCGCTGCTGCGCGCACTCAGGCAGCTGGTGATCTCGCCTGTCACCAGTCTGTTGAGTGTGGGTGTGTTTGGCGTCGTGCTCAGCCTGCCGGCAGGGATCTTTTTGTTACTGGAGAATCTCCAGACAGTTTCGGGGCATGCCACCGAATCTCTACAGTTGAGTGTTTTTCTTGACACCAATGCGAGGCAGACGGATATTGAGCTAATCAATGCGCGCCTGGAGCAGATTCCAGCTTTCGAAAGCTTTCAGTTCATTTCCAAAGAAATTGCCTTGCAGCAGCTTCAACAGGAAAGCGGTCTGGCTGAGGCCATGCGCAACCTCGGCAAGAATCCGTTACCGGATGCTTTCGTGGTCAATCTGGGCCATATGGCGGCTGATGAAATTGAACGCATGCGGGAAGCCATATCAGCCTGGCCGGGTATTGCACAAGTGCTGGTGGATACCGATTGGGCCAGAAAGCTGGATGCAATCCTTGATCTTGGCAGGGTGATCGTATTGATGCTGGCCGGTTTGTTCGGCGCTGCCTTGATCATAGTGATTTTCAATACGATACGCTTGCAAATCCTGACACGGCGAGACGAGATCGAATTGTCCAGGCTGATAGGCGCAACCGACAGCTATATTCGGCGTCCGTTTCTCTATTTTGGCGCCATCCAGGGACTGGCTGGCGCGGTACTGGCCTGGTCGATACTGGCCTTGGTTATTTTTAAACTGAATGAATCCCTGTTCGAGTTGGCCAGACTATATGCCACGACATGGGCGCTCAGCCATTTTTCCTGGCAGCATAACCTGATGCTGCTCGCGTTCTCCGGCGGCCTGGGTTGGTTCGGTGCGCGCTGGTCGGTCGCTCGGCATCTGGCCCATATCGACTGCGCATAGCCTATGGCGTCGCAATACGCCCGGTCTGCGATGGGTTGATTTCAGTGTTCGGCGGCAACAACTATCTGGTGCGGGGAGGGTTTGCGCACCATAGCGCATCATAAAACTGGCAAGGGATTACTCTCGGCTGCATACGCCTGCTGAAGACTGCCCGGGCGACTAGTATACTCCGTACCGTCAATTAGCTTACAAATGAAATCGATGGATTCGCCTGCCAGGCTAGGCGCAAACCGCACCGTAGCTATGGCGAGGATTTGCAACAACGCATGACAGGCGAAGGCGCGATTTCATGTAAGCGTTTTGGCGGAACGGAGTACTAGACGAGGGCCGGTCAATGCTGGAGACTGACGGAGCGGTCGATGCTCAGAATTTATTGTCTAGCTTGGCAGCCCGTTGCGTGCCGGTGTGACGGCTGGCGCAGGGGCGGCTGCAACCGGCATCGCAACCGAGCCCAAGCCGGCCGAGTCCGCCACAACTGCCGGCAATGGGCTGGCGCCCATTGAGTACGCCTATTGCCATGGCGATCAACGCAAGTCCCATCACAAGAAATGTGGCTAAAAATATCTGGCTGAAACGGGAGTGATGGGTATCAGGAAAATGACTGCTGGTATATTCCTTGAGTGTGCCATTCTGGTTGACAAGATAGAGTACGGCCAAGCCCTGTTGTTCGGCGATGCGCAGACCGCGCTCATGCCCGCTCACCAGCAGGGCAGTCGCCCAGGCGTCCGCAAGCATACTGCTTTCCGCCAATACCGTTACCGAGGTTGCGCCATTCTCGACTGGCCAGCCTGTGGTGGGGTCGATGAGATGGCTGTAGCGGCGGCCATCCAGTTCGAAGAAATTACGATAATCCCCCGAAGTGGCGAGTGCCGTATTTTTCAGGGGCAGCACACGATGCAGCGAGCGGCCATGTTGGAGAGGCTTTTCAATGCCGACCTGCCAGGAATTGTTCTGTGCATTGGTGCCGCGGGTGTGGATTTCTCCCCCGATATCAACCAGATAATGATCGATGCCCTGTGAGTCGAACAGGGCCGCTATTTGATCAACTGCATATCCCTTGGCGATGGCGGATAAATCAATATAGATATCGGGATGTGCCTTGCGCACGGCCGGTATTTCTTGATCCAGCTCAAGCATGGCTTGGCCGGTTCGTTGGCGGATGGCGGCAATCGCGTCTGCGGCGGGGATTTCCTCGGGCTGGAACTCGGGCCCGAATCCCCAGAGATTAACCAGTGGTCCCACTGTAATATCGAACCGGCCCGCACTTTGTTCGCCGATGGTCAGTGCCGCCTGAAGCACTGTAAACAATGCATCGGAAATGGGTATCCAGTCGGTTGAGGTTGCCTGGTTCAGGCGCGACAGTTCTGATTCTTGATCATAGGTGGACATCGTTCGGTTGATGGTGTCGAGTATCGAATCAATCTGTTTTTGTGCTTGTTCGGGGCTGAATAACGCTTCAGGATGACGGTATTTGATGCTGTATTGCGTCCCCATGGTGTAGCCATGCAGTTGCGATAGGGTGGGGGATGGCGACAGGAATGCGCGTGCCAGCAGAGCGATCACCAGCAACGCCACCATGCCGATGAGAATTGGGCGAAGGAATCCGTGCCGTGCAGTTTTCATTGTGTCATCATCCTCCAAAATCATCGAACAGAATATTTTCTTGTTCAACTCCCAGGTCGAGCAGCATCTTGATAACAGCCTGGCTCATCATGGGTGGGCCACATAAATAGTATTCGCAATCTTCCGGTGCAGGGTGATTTTTCAGATAATTGTCGTATAACACTTGGTGTATGAAACCGGTATAACCTTGCCAATTGTCTTCAGGCAGCGCATCGGACAAGGCAACATGCCATTCAAAATTATCATGTTCCTTGGCCAGATTATCAAAATCCTCGACATAGAACATTTCATTTTTGGAGCGCGCACCGTACCAGAAAGAAATTTTACGCTTGGATTTGAGGCGGCATAGCTGATCGAAAATATGTGAGCGCAGCGGTGCCATGCCCGCACCGCCGCCAATGAAAATCATCTCATTGTCGGTGTCACGGGCGAAGAAATCTCCGAATGGTCCCATGATCGTGACCGCATCGCCCGGCTGGAGTGAAAAAATATAGGAAGAAGCCAGGCCGGGTGGAGCGTTCTGCTGTTTGGGCGGGGGCGTGGAGATACGTATATTGAGCATGATGATGCCGCGTTCTTCAGGGTAATTGGCCATCGAATAGGCGCGTATCACCGGTTCATCTGCCTCCGATACATAACGCCAAAGATCATAGCGGTCCCAGTCCGCACGGAAACGGTCTTCGATATCGAATGTCTTGAATGGACTTTTATTGGGCGGGCATTCAATCTGGATATAGCCGCCGGCCCGGAAATCGAGTTGCTCTTCCTCGGGAAGTTCCAGTACCAGTTCCTTGATAAAAGTGGCAACATTAAGATTGGAGCGGACCTTGCAAGTTATTTTCTTGGCGCCAAACACGGCATCAGGGACCGCTATTTTCATGTCTTGCTTGACAGAGACTTGGCAGGACAGGCGATAGCCGGCGCGCGCGTCGCGTTTGTTGATATGCGAAGTTTCGGTTGGCAGTATTGCGCCTCCCCCTTCAAAGACCTGGACCCGGCATTGGCCGCAAGTGCCGCTGCCACCGCATGGCGAACTCACAAAAATATCAGCGTTGGCAAGCGTGCCCAGTAATTTGCTCCCGGTTGGCGCTTCGATGGTGCGTTTATCATTGACATTGATTTTGACCTGCCCCTGGGCGATCAACTTGGCACGTGCGCCGAGGATAAGGAATACCAGGGCAATAATGATCGAAGTAAAAAAGAAAACGCCGAGTGAAATTTCCAGCATGCGTGGCCTCAATCAGAGTCGTTGAAAATAACGAAATGCGTGGATAGGCACAGGCTTGTTGGTCAGGCCGGGGCAAGCGCCAGCGAGGAGAGGCGCGCATGGTGACGCGTGCGCTTGCTCGCGCTCTGAGGAGAAGATCCGTTTATCCACAAGCCGCTAAAACCGGACGCCGGAAAAAGCCATGAAACCCATTGCCATCAAGCCCGTGCTGATGAAGGTGATGCCCAATCCTTGCAGGCCATCCGGTATATCCGAATATTTGAGTTTTTCGCGTATACCTGCCAGCGCCGTAATCGCCAATGCCCAGCCCACACCGGAACCCAGACCATAGGTGATGCTTTCGGCCAGATTGTAGTCACGCTCGACCATGAACAATGAGCCACCCAGAATGGCGCAATTGACGGTAATTAATGGCAGATAAATGCCAAGGGCGTGGTAGAGCGCTGGCACAAAGCGGTCCAAGAACATTTCAAGTATCTGTACCATGGCTGCAATCACGCCGATATAGCTGACAAATCCGAGGAAACTCAGATCGATTTCCGGTAGTGCCATCCAGGTCAGTGCGCCATCGCGCAGCAAATACTGGAAAACCAGATTATTGATCGGAACGGTCAGCGTCTGGACAACGATCACGGCGATGCCCAATCCAAATGCCGTCTCGATTTTTTTGGAAATGGCCAGAAACGTACACATGCCCAGAAAGAAGGCCAGGGCAAGATTCTCAACAAAAACTGCAGTGATAAATAAACTGGCAAGGCTGTTCATCTTGTGGCTTCAGTAGGGTTATGGGCTGGCTGAATGCGAAACTCTGGTTGCTCGACCTGGCTGGTTTTCCAGGAACGTACTCCCCAGATAATCAATCCGATTAGAAAAAAAGCGCTGGGCGGTAATAACATCAGTCCATTGGGCTCATACCAGCCGCCATCCCGGGCGAGCGGCAGTATCGAAAATCCGAACAGTGAGCCCGAGCCGAATAATTCGCGCATTGTGCCGACCATCAGCAGAATCACGCTAAATCCGAGACCGTTACCCAGTCCATCGAGAAAGCTGGGCCAGGGGGGATTCTTCATGGCAAACGCTTCCGCGCGCCCCATGACGATGCAATTGGTAATGATCAGGCCAACGAATACCGACAATTCGCGGCTGATCTCATAAGCGAATGCCCGTAGAAACTGATCGACCACAATTACCAGTGAAGCAATGATCGTCATTTGCACGATGATGCGGATATTGGTGGGAATATAATGACGGATCAGACTGATCAGTGTGCTGGAACAGGCGACCACCAGCGTCAGCGCAATGCACATGGTCAGCGCCGTCGATAATTTGGTCGTGACTGCCAGGGCTGAACAGATACCCAGCACCTGCAGAATAATGGGATTGTTGTCAACCAGGGGCGCAAACAGAATTTTGCGGGTGGATGGTGTCATGATAATCAACTCCTTTCTTCACGTAGACGAAGCAGAAAAGGGCGGAAACCCTCCTGTCCGAACCAGAATTTGAGCAAGTTATTGATGCCACGGGTCGTCATGGTTGCACCGGATAAGCCATCAACTTTATGTTGATTGTCGGGTGTGTCCGTGCTCACTGCCCCTTTGACGAGCTCGATGCGCGGTTGCCAATCGTCATCAAAAACCACCTTGCCTGGCCAGAGGTCCAGCCAGCGCGAATTGTCAACTTCTCCGCCCAATCCTGGTGTTTCGGCATGCTGATAGAACTGGATGCCTCTGACTGTGCGCAGGTCGCCCTCCAGGGCGATAAAGCCGTAGAGGGTGGACCACAAACCGTAGCCGTATATTGGCAGAACCAGTGTTTCCAGTTTGCCTGCCTGATCGAAGACTTGATAGACCGGCAAATATTTGGGCTTGCGCCGGATTTGCGCCAGATCCTGTTCCGGAGCTAGCGATATCGATTGGGCGGCATCCTTGCCGGCTCTCGTTATCTCGAACTGTTCCGCATCCTGATCGTCATGGTATTCGCCGCTGGCAAGCTCGACCATACGCACGTCAAACTGCCGATAGGCTTGTTCGACGGATAATCCGCGGTCAGTCAACCCGGCAAGTTCGACCAGCACTTGCTGGCGCGCCTGGATCCGATTGGCTAGCTGGATGGGTTTGAGCATGACGGCAGCGCTGGCTACAATCAGCGAGCAAACCAGGCACACAGCGACCGCGACGCCGAGTGTCCGGCGGCCGCTATGGGGGACAGGGGTCTGATTTGTTTCAGCCATGTCGGCGCATCCTCCTGCGGATATTGAGCTGGATAACGACATAATCGATCAGGGGCGCGAAGACGTTGGCAAACAGGATCGCCAGCATGATGCCTTCCGGAAAGGCTGGATTCATCACTCGAATCAGAACCGTCATGAATCCGATCAGCAAGCCGAACACCCAGCGCCCGGCGTTGGTCATGGCGGCGGACACCGGATCGGTCGCCATGAACACCATGCCAAACGCAAATCCCCCTAGCACCAGATGCCAATGCCAGGGCATGGTCATCATCGGGTTATCACTTTCCAGCAAATTGAATAATGCACTGGTGATCGCCATGCCGAAAAAAACCCCGAAAATAATACGCCAGGATGCAACCTTGGTATAAATCAGAAAAACCGCGCCCAGCAGGCAGGCGAGCGTAGAGGTTTCACCCAGTGAACCGGGGATGAGTCCGATGAAGGCTTGCCACCAGCTATAGCCTGCAGTCGTTACGGCTTCCAGGCCACCGAGTGCGCCCAGTCCCAAGGGGGTCGCGCCGGAGTAGCCGTCCAGCCCCATGAGCAGCGTGGAGCTGGTGTAACCGTCGATTGCAACCCATACTAGATCACCCGAGATCTCGGCCGGGTAGGCAAAAAAGAGAAAGGCGCGCCCAACCAGCGCGGGATTGAGAAAATTCTTGCCCGTGCCGCCAAAAATTTCCTTGCCGATCACTACCCCGAAACTGATGCCTAACGCGACCATCCATAACGGCATGTTCGGCGGCAAAGTCAGGGCGAATAGCATCGAAGTGACCAGGAAGCCCTCATTGACTTCATGCTTGCGTATAAGCGCAAACAGGACTTCCCAGCAGCCGCCCACCACCAGTGTTGTCAGATAGATCGGCAGAAAAAACAGCAGGCCATGCAGGGTGCAAGCCAGTATATTGCCGGGGTCGAAGCCAAGGTTGAAAGCCCGAAGCAGGCTGCTGCGCCAGCCATGATTGACCAGGCCGAGTTCCTGCAGCACCAAGTTGGCCTGGTAACCGGTGTTATACCAGCTCCAGATGATGCAGGGAATCAATGCCACCACCACATAGCTCATGAGCCGCTTGAGATCGATGGCGTCCCGCACATGGGGGGCGGAGCGTGTCGAGTCGTTGGGCGTGTACAAAAAAGTATCCACCATTTCGTACAGGGCATGATATTTCTCGAATCGCCCGCCCTGATCGAAATGTGGTTTCATATTGTCAAGCAAGCGGCGCATGGCAATGATTATCCTTCTTTCTCGATGAGTCTTAAATTTTCGCGTAACACTGTTCCGTAATCATGCTTGCCGACACATACAAACGAGCAGAGTGCGAGATCCTCTTCGTCCAGTTCAAGGCAACCCAGCTTCTGCGCCATGTCGGTATCCATCACGAGCAGCGCGCGTAAAAGATGCGTGGGCAATATATCGAGCGGCATGACTTCTTCAAAGCTGTTAATGGGAATCATCGCGCGTGGACTGCCTTGCTGGCTGGCGGTAAATTCAAATCGACCGCTTTTGTGGGCAAAACTGGAAAGCAGTACATTCAGCTGGGAGTACTTGTTTCCTCCGGGTCTCAACCAGCCGAGAAATTCCCGTTCGGCTTTTTCTTTGACCACCGTAATTTGTCGATGATAGGGTCCCAGAAAGGCCAATTCGTCTACCGCATGGCGTCCAGACCAGACAGAACCAGAAATGATGCGGTTTTCAGTAGTGTCGATGGATTCCCCGGCCAGCAATTCCTCGATCGACGCGCCCAGCCGGGTGCGCAACAAACGCGGTCTTTTTACTTCTGGCCCGCCCAGTGCGATGATGCGTTCAGTCCAGAGACGGCCGGTGACGAACAGCTTGCCGATCGCGATCACATCCTGATAATCCAGATACCAAACAGTTTTATGCAGGCTGACTGGTTGCAGAAAGTGAATGTGTGTGCCTGGCAAACCGGCAGGGTGGGGGCCCTGAAAGCGAGCTTGACGTAGCTGTGGCAGGTTTTCGGGCAGGGGCAACTCCGCTTGCGGGGATAAGCAGAGCCATAATGGTCCATCGGTCAAATGCGTGAGTACATTCAGGCCATGCTTGAAGGATGACGCTTCGGCAGTGATGAGGGGGGCGGGATCGGCGGCCAATGGATTGCTGTCCATGGCCGTGACGAAAATTGCAACTGGCTGGGTGGATGGGTCGGGTATCTTGCTGTAGGGCCGTGTGCGTAACGTTGGCCATAAACCGGACGCCAAGAGATTCGCTTTGACTTGTTCTCTTGTCAGGCTGGCGAGTTTGTCTGGCGCATACTGGTCGAAAGTTTCCGATTCTTCCGACGCATTCAACTCGATCACCACCGACAATAGGATGCGTCTCGCTCCCCGGTTAATGGCTACAATTTTGCCAGCGCCTGGTGCAGTGAAAACCACGTCCGGCAGTTTCTTGTGCTCGAACAAAGGCTGGCCAAGCTTGACCGTGTCACCTTCTGCCACTCTCATGGTTGGCTTGAGGTCGATATGATCCACCCCCAGTACCGCTACATGACGCACTGCGGCGGCTTCATCCACATACTGTTCCGGTTTGCCGTGGATGGGCAAATCAAGACCCTGTTTTAGCTTGATAAGCATGATCGAAGTGGAGATGCCTTTGTTCGTTATATGTCCATTATTTCATCAGTCCTGAGGCAGAGGAGAGTAGCTTCTTCCAGCCGCCTGACCCTGTGTGTCTAGGAGGCTGTCCAAGAATAGACTGATCTACTGCGGACGAGCCTGATTGGCCGGATTTTACGATCCTTATCGTTAAATAGAACGACTATTCGCCTCAAATGATCGAAAAATCCAACTCAACCAGCCTCGCCCTCGCTACGATCGCTATTCTCGGACAGCCTCCTAGACGCTTTGATAGAACTGATGCTTCTCAATGCTGCGAGGCTGCGCGCTTTTACGCATCCTGGTTAATGCAGACGTCTTCGGGATGCGGCATGCTCCCAAAGTCCGTTTCAATCACCCGATACGTTGACGATGGCCAGTGTTCGCATCGATAAGGCTGAGCGGTTGATTGGCACTGTCTTAAATTTCCCGGGTATCGTAAATATAGCGTTCGAGCTGCTGAATGACAAACTTATGTTGTGAAATGGCATCCTTGACCAAATCGCCAATCGAAAGCATGCCGATGATTTTGCCTTCTTCCAGAACCGGCAGATGACGAATGCGCATTTCGGTGACCAATGCCATGCAGTCTTCATTGGTATTGTCGGGATCGACATAAGCGACCTGGTGGGTCATGATTTCCTTGACCAGCGTGTCTTTGACCGGTTTGTCCAGTAAATAGGATTTTCTGGAAAAATCACGTTCAGTGAGTATTCCTACCGGCTTCTCGCTTTTCATGACCAGCAATGCGCCAATGTTGTTGGCTGCCATTTTTTGCATGGCATCGAAGACCGAATCCTCGGGGCCAATCGTGACGACAGTATGACCCTTTTCCTGCAGCAGGTGTCTGACGGTTTTCATGGTGATTTCCTTTTTTATTGATTGAAATGATTTAACCTCCCGGTTTTTTACTATGTTAGCGGTTTGTGGGCGCAAAGCAAACCGGCAGACAGCAAATATCTCCTGAGCAGAAGCACACATAGGCCGCCCAGGTGGCTGCCGAATATGGCAGCGAGCCAGCGCGTGTTATCGGAAAACCTGCCGGCTGTGCGATAATGTGACATTGTTCGCTCGCGGGTGACGGGCGCAAAATGGTTTATTCAGGATTTATGCATGACTGATTTTATTGCACTGATTCCAGCCGCTGGTTCCGGTTCTCGTGTCGGGGAGCGCGCCCCCAAACAGTATTTGCCGCTGGCGGGAAGAATGATGATTTATCATGCGCTTCGCACCCTGTGCCGGGTCACGCGCATTACCGAGGTGTGTGTGGTGCTGGCGCCGGAAGATAGCGAGTGGGTGCAGCATGACTGGAGCGAGTTTGCCGGCAAGATTCAGACATTTCCCTGTGGGGGGGCGACGCGCGCGGAAAGTGTCACGAACGGGCTCAAGGCGCTCATGGCAGCAGGCCAGGCGACTGAAGAGGACTGGATACTGGTGCACGATGCGGCGCGCCCGGGGCTGAGCATAAACCTGACTGAACGTTTGCTCGATGAACTGGCAGAAGATGAAGTAGGCGGTTTGCTGGCCATACCGCTGGCCGATACCCTGAAACGTGCGACCAGCCAAGCGCGGGTGGCGCGCACTGAATCCAGGGAAGGCTTGTGGCAAGCACAAACCCCCCAGATGTTTCGTGCCGGATTGTTGCTGTCAGCCCTGGAACAGGCGCCGGCCGATATTACCGACGACGCGAGCGCAATTGAGGCACTTGGGTTGTCTCCCAAGCTGGTGTTGGGGGATGCATATAATTTCAAGGTGACCTATCCTCAGGATCTGGCACTGGCTGAACTGATTTTACGGGAACGTATGACAGAATGAATGCAATGAGAATTGGTCAGGGCTTCGATGTCCACCCGCTTGTAACCGGGCGGGATCTGATTATTGGCGGGGTAACCATTCCCTACGAGAAGGGTTTGCAGGGACATTCCGATGCCGACGTGCTGCTGCATGCCTTGTGCGATGCGTTACTGGGTGCAGCGGCGCTGGGCGATATTGGCCGCCATTTTTCCGATACCGACGCGCGCTACAAGAACATTGACAGCCGCGAACTGGTGCGCGCCGTGTATCAATTACTCGTTCGGGAAAATTATCGTATCATCAATATCGATGCCACCATTATTGCCCAGGCGCCCAAAATGGCCCCACATATTCCGCTGATGATCGCGCATATCGCGCAAGATCTCGCCATGTCCGAGCGCGATATCAATATCAAGGCAAAAACTGCCGAGAAGCTCGGTTATGTTGGCCGCGGCGAGGGGATTGTGGCCGAGGTGGTGTGCTTGCTCACGCAGGCGAAGTGATTCGTTACAGGAATGCCTGAGGCGCGCCGCACGCTCAAAATTTTCCTCGCACTCTGGCCGCCTGCTGCCGCACGCCAGCAGCTGGATCAACTGGCCAAACAGCTGATTGCCGGTTGTCAGGGGCGGGCGATTCGCCCAGAGAATTTGCATTTGACGTTATTGTTTATCGGTGAAGTGGCGCCGAGCGTGCTGCCAAAGCTGGGCCAGGCCGTGTCGGTGGTCAAACAGCCGGCTTTTCACATGATCCTGGATGAGATCCGATACTGGAAGCGGGAGGGGATTGTCGTTGCCGGCATGCAGCAACCTCCTGCAGCCTTGCTGGAGCTGGTGCAGGCATTGCGGCAGGCGCTTTCCACTATGGAAATACCCTTTGATGCCCGTCCATTCAAGCCGCATGTGACGCTGGTAAGAAATGCCAAATGCCGCGAATTGCCGGATTCAATGACCGTGATCGATTGGGAAGTTGCGCAATGGTCACTGGTACAATCCCTGCCCACCCCGCAAGGGGTGGTATATCGCGCACTTACAAACTGGCTGCTTGAACCGCCCGGACCTTGACGGGCAGGCGTGACCAGCCGTCCTGGTGGGTGCGCCGGGGCCGGATGATTGGGCAGTACTGTTTGACACTATTTATTTCCGTTAATTTATTTTGAATATCATCGCGTTTGATACTTCGACCGAATACTGCTCGCTTGCTCTGTGGCAAAATGGCACTGTTTCGGAGCGGGAGGTTTTGGCCGTTCAGCAACATTCCGAATTGCTGTTGCCGATGCTCGCAGCACTGTTGAACGAGCATGATCTCACGCTCAAACAGCTTGATGGCATCGCGTATGGGGCGGGTCCCGGTTCGTTTACCGGTTTGCGCATCGCCTGTGGGGTTGCGCAAGGGCTGGCTTTTGCACATGATTTGCCGGTGGTTGGCATCATCACGCTGGAGGCCATGGCACAGCAGGTGAATGCAGAGCGGGTGCTGGCTGCGCTCGATGCACGCATGGGCGAGATTTACTTTGCGGCTTACGAGAAAAGTGGCGCGGACTGGCTGCCGGTCCATGTGCCGCTGCTATGCCGGCCGGAAGCCGCGCCGGCCGTGACTGGGCAGAGCTGGGTAGGCTGCGGCAGTGGCTTTGATGGCCACGCGGATGCACTGAAAAACGTATATGCCGGTCGCTTGCAGCAGATCATTCCAGATTGTCATCCACGCGCCCGTGAGATGGCGCAGCTGGCCGCCGCCAGATTCATTAACGGTGAAGGCAGTGCGCCGGAAAATGCCATCCCGGTCTATCTGCGTAACAAAGTGGCATTGAAGGAGAGCGAACGGTGAAAGACACTCGGCATGAGGCCATTATCCGTACGATGCATCCAGATGATCTGGAGCAGGTCATCCGGATCGAGCATGAGATATTCCTTTTTCCCTGGTCGCTCGTCAATTTCAGTGATTCCATCAAGGCGGGTTATCAATGCCGGGTCCTGTCGCAAGCGGGTAACGACGATGTGATGGGTTATGGCATTCTGATGATGGGGCCGGATGAAGCGCATGTGCTGACGCTTGGGATCGGCGCATCCTGGCAAAAGCAGGGCTGGGGCAAATATCTGCTTGGCTATTTCATTGAATACGCCGCAGCGCAGCAGGTCCAGTCTGTTCTGCTCGACGTGCGTGAGTCCAATCTCGGCGCGGCAACCCTATATAAAAATCTGGGATTCAAGCAGGTCGGGGTGCGCAAGGGATATTATCCCGCGATGTGTGGCCGTGAGGATGCGTTGGTCATGGTGCTGGATTTATCCTGAATGGTTCGATTGGTTGGGGCCGTGCCGGCAGGTGCGCGAGACGGTGGTGGCCATTGCCTGTTCCGGGATTTGAGGTATGGATACGAATAGACTCAGGGAGTTGAAGTTGTTGCCCGTATGGCGCGCCAGGACGGGTGCCATACCCGATCAGGCACCTGTTGCGACGCATGCACCGGATGGCAGCGCTCTGCCCGAAACCGATACAGCCAATTGCTTGCATGCCAATCAGCAGATGGATGTGGCTGCTATGGATTGGGCGCAACTGAGGCAGGCGGTTGCGGGTTGTACTGCTTGTCCGCTCAGTCAGGCACGCAAGCAAACCGTTTTCGGAACGGGTGATAAAGCTGCCAGCTGGCTGTTCATCGGTGAAGGTCCCGGCGCCAGGGAGGACGAGCTCGGCGAGCCATTTGTGGGGCAGGCTGGCAAGCTGCTGGATAACATGCTGCAAGCGATCGGTCTCAAACGTGACCAGGATGTTTACATCGCCAACATCGTGAAATGTCGCCCGCCAGGCAACCGTAATCCGCAACCCCTGGAAGCAGAACAGTGCCGGCCCTATTTGTTGCGCCAGATTGCATTGGTGCAACCCCGGCTGATTGTGGCTCTGGGCAAAGTGGCCGCACAGAATTTGCTGGCGAGCAGCGAAAGCCTTGCCAGCTTGCGCGGCCAACTACATGATTTCTCAGGCATCCCTCTGATTGTCACTTATCACCCGGCCTATCTGCTGCGCACCCTGACTGACAAAACCAAGGCATGGGAAGATCTATGTTTTGCCCGGTCAACCATGCAATCATTGCAGGCTTCCAGCCAACTGTGAGTCGCCTGGAAGCCTGCCATCATGACAATTACAAAGAGATCTGAAATCAGGCGATTGACCCGCTTTTCAGGGTTATAGTTGCCGCTCCCGCGTTCCGATCAAATGGAGCGAATCCTGCTGGCGCTGATTGTCCAGGTGCCATTTGCGCACAAAGATCATGGTGGTGGAAACGAAGAGTCCGAATAAAGTGATGACGATGTAGATATCGACATCGAGCCATATCAACAGTGCGTAGATGGATAGCATCGTCAATATGCTCAGGTTTTCGTTGAAATTCTGCACGGCGATGGAGTGTCCGGCGCCCATCAAAATATGGCCGCGATGCTGCAATAAGGCATTCATCGGGACAACAAAGAATCCCGCCAGCCCGCCGACTGCTATCAATAGTATGACGGCCAGCCATAGATCGCGTACTGCAACCATGCAGATGACCACGATGCCCATGGCAATTCCCAGAGGAATGACTTCCACCGAACGGCGCAGCGAAACCAGTTTGGCAGCCAGGACCGAACCCAGCGCGATGCCGATTGCCACAACACCTTGCAGCAGCGCCGCTTCATTCAGCGCATAGCCTAAAGCCGCTTCGGCCCATTTCAGAACAATGAATTGCAAAGTGGCGCCAGCGCCCCAGAACAGGGTGGTGACCGCCAGTGAAATCTGCCCGAGCTTGTCAGTCCAGAGGAGTTTCACGCAGTGTGAGAAATCGTGAATCAGGAACAGCGGATTTTTCTTGAGCATGCGGTGATCGATGCCGGTATTGGGAATGAATAAATTGATCAGCGCCGCCATGGCGTAGAACAATGCCACCACTACCAGGCTCGCTTCCACCGCGGTATCGATTCCAAAATCCAGGCCCGGGAAATTTATGGAAAGCAAAAAAGACGAAACCGCAGGGGTAATCAGCAATCCGCCTGTGACGGTGCCCAATACGATCGAGCCCACAGTCAATCCTTCCATCCAGCCATTGGCAATCACCAGTTTCTCGGGCGGGAGCAATTCCGTGAGTATGCCGTATTTTGCCGGGGAGTAGGAGGCTGCACCCAGCCCGACGATAGCGTATGCGCTCAATGCCAGGAACTGATGTGTGGCCAGAAACAGCAGCATGCAACCGACGATTTTGATCGAGTTGCTGACAAACATGACCCGGCCTTTGGGCATGGAATCGGCAAAGGCGCCGACGAGTGGTGCCAGCAGCACGTAAAACAGCACAAATACGAATTTGAGCATGGGAGTCAGATAGGCCGGTGCCTGTAAATCGATCAGCAAGGCAATCGCCACGACCAAAAGCGCATTATCCGCCAGCGATGAAAAAAACTGCGCAGCCATAATGGTATAGAACCCGCGCTCCAAACCTGCTTCCTCCTTACTTGTCCTAGTCAATCGAGAATACCGCCATAGCCAGACTAC